>NZ_JABUMQ010000281.1:0-15110 GCF_013336645.1 Myxococcus sp. CA039A
GATGAACTCCACGCGGCGGTTGGCCGTGCGTCCAAGCGACGTCCCGCTGGACTCGAGCGGCCTGTCCGCCCCGAGCCCCTGCGCCTCCAGTCGCTCCGTCGGGACGCCCTTCCCCTCCAGGTAGGCCACCACGGCCTCCGCGCGGGCCTGCGTCATCGCGCGTCCGGTGGTCGCGTCATCCCAGGCGTCGGTGTGCCCCTCCACGATGACGCGCGCCAGCTCCGGGTGCGCGAGCAGCACCCGGGCCACGTTGTCCAGGAGCGCGTGCGAGCTCGCCTGGAGCTTCGCCGTCTGACTCTCGAAGCCGATGCGCTCCAGCAGCTCCAGCCTGTCCCGCTGGAGGCTGACGCGCTGCTTGTCCTGGGCGGGGCAGCCCTGGTTCGTCGCCGGGCCGTACACCGTGGGGCAGTTGTCCCGATGGTCCGCGAGGCTGTCACCGTCCCTGTCTCGCTCGGGACACCCGCGCAGGTGGGGGACGCCCTCGTCGCGAGGACAGGCGTCATCCTCGTCCGGGACACCATCGCCGTCCTCGTCCTGCTCCGGACAGCCCTGCCGCTCCACCGGGCCGGGCTCCTCGGGACACACGTCGGCGTCGCCCTCCACGCCATCGCGGTCCGGGTCGACGATGGGGCAGCCCTTGCGCTCCAGCGGGCCGGCCTCGCGGGGACACGCGTCCTTGGTGTCCTCCACGCCGTCGTCGTCGAAGTCCCGGGCGGGACAGCCCTCCCGGAACGCGGGGCCCGCGTGGCGCGGACACTTGTCCACGGAGTCGTCCAGGCCGTCGCCGTCGGTGTCCTTGCTGGGACAGCCGCGCGTGGAGGCGGAGCCGGGGAGGAGCGGGCACGCATCCCCGGCATCGGACACACCATCACCGTCGCCGTCGGGAGCAGGCCGCGCCTGGGGCGCATGGCCACATCCGGAAGCGAGCGCCCCACCCAGCAGGAGGAGCAGGACTCCGCCACGCAAAACACGCATCATCACGAAGGGCACCAGAGCGCACGGGGCCGAGCGCTGTCCAGGTGATGTGTCTGGTGGACGGGCCACGCGCTCACGTCGGCAAGGTGTCGGACAGGGGAAGCTCCACGGTGAAGATGGAGCCCTTGCCGGGCTGGCTCTGGACGCGGATGCCGCCGCCATGGGCCTCGACGATGCGCTTGGTAATCCAGAGCCCCAGGCCCAGGCCCTTGAAGTGCTGCGCGGACTCCGAGCGCTCGAAGCGCTCGAAGATGCGCTCCTGGTCCTCCTGCGCCACGCCGATGCCCTCGTCCTGGACGACCAGCTCCGCCACCGCTCCGCGCGGCTCCACCCGCACCGTCACCGGCCGCCCCGCGCCATACTTCGCCGCGTTGGACAGCAGATTCACCAGCACCTGCTCCAGCCGCAGCTTGTCCCACTGTCCCACCACGGCGTCGTCCGCCAGCATGCGCACCTCGCTGCCCGCGCGCACCAGCTCCTCGGACATCCGCGACACCAGTTCGCGCGTCAGCGCCGCCAGGTCCACCTCCTCGAGGTTGAGGGACAGCCGGCCCGCGCTGATGCGCGACACGTCCAGCAGGTCGTCGATGAGCAACCCCAGCCGCTGGCCCGCGCGTGCCGCCTTCTCCGCGCGCTCCGCCAGCCCGCTGGCCGCCATCGCGTCCTTCGCCATGCGCGCCAGCAGGTGAATCTGGAGCTGCAACGCGTTGAGCGGCGATTTCAGCTCGTGACCCGCCACCGACAGCAGCTCGTCGCGAGCCTTCACCGCCTGGGTGGCCGCGCCATACAGCCGCGCATCCTCGATGGCCAGGGCGGCCCGCGCGGCCAGGCTCTCCAACAGCGCGCGCTCCTCCGCGGTGTACTCGCGCCCGCGCGCCTCGCGGATGACGCCGAGCGTGCCCAGCACCCGGCCCCGCGCGCCCAAAGGAACGATGATGAGGCTCTGCGGCCCGTAGCGCTCCAGGAAGGTGACACCCTCCGGCGAGCGGTCCCCCTGCAGCTCCTCCGCGCTCAGTCGGGGCACGAAGAGCGTCTGCCCCGTGGCCACCACCCGGCCCGACAGCCCTTCACCCACGCGCGCCGGGTTCATCCGCAGCGACGACTCCAGCACGCCGCGCGCGACGGGGTCCGGATGGTGCGCCGCCACCAGCTCCAACTGCTCCCCTTCCTCCGCGAGCAGTTGCAGGACGCACCCGCCACCCAGCGCCTCGGACACCTTGCTCGCCAGCACGTCCAGCACCGTGGGCAGGTCCAACCCCGCCTCGGCGATAAGCTGGCTGACCTGCACCAACACGTGCAGCCGCGCGGCGCTGCGCCGGCTCTCCTCCTCCGCCGCGCGCGCGTCGCGAAACAGCCGCGCGTTGTCCATGGCCATCGCCGCGCGCCGGGTGAGTTCCTCCGCGAGCGACAGGTCCGTCGCGTCGAAGGGCGCCCGCCCCGCGTCCCGCACGAAGGTCAGCGCGCCGAGCGTGCGCTGCCGGGCCACCAGCGGCGTGAGGATGAGCGAGCTGATGCTCCACGTCGACGCGCCGTCCACCTCGGAGACCGCGCGCGTCTTGCGGGTCTCCATGCGGGATTGCCCGCTGGCCAGCACCCGCGCCAGCGTGGAGGGCTGCCCCGAGTCCAGCGGGAAGCTCGTCAGCTCCAGCACCCGCTGCGCCTTCTCCGGGCTCGCGTGCAACACCGCCAGCCGCCGCACCACGCCCTCTTCGTACGAGTCCACCGAGCACCCGTCCGCGAAGTGGCCCAGCGCCAGCCGCGCCACGCCGGCCACCGTGTCCTCCCAGCCCAGCGAGCCGGACACCAGCGCGCTCGCGTCCGCCAGCAGGCTCAGCCGCGCGCCCAGCGCCTCCGCCTCCAGTCGCGCGGTGTGCTCGCGCTCGTACAGCCGCGCGCGCTCCAGCGCCTGACCACACTGCCGCGACAGCCCGATGATGGACTCGCGCTCCAGCGCGGTGAAGTCCTTCTCCCGCTCGAAGCCGAAGGCCAGCGTGCCGAACACCCGCCCCTCGACGAACAGCGGCGCCAGCGCCAGCGCGCGCAGCGGCCCTTCTTCCATCAACGCCGCGAGCCTCGGGTAGCGGGCCTGAATCGCCGCCAGCGTCTCCAGCCACACCGGCGCCTCGGCCAGCACCGCGTCGTACCCCGGCAGGTCCTCGCCGGTGCGGGGCAACACACGCAAGGGCTCCAGGAGCCCGTCGGGCACGCCCACCGCCGCGATGAGCTCCGCGGACGCGCCGCCCTCTGGCGTCAGGTGCACCATGCCCGCCATCGCATCCACCGCCGGCAGGCCCAGGTCCAACACCACGTGGGCCACCTCCTCGCGGGTGAGCGTCTGGCCGAAGGCCTCCGTCACCGCCTGGAAGCGGCTCAGCCGCAGCACCTCCGCCTGCTCCACCTCCGCGCGCGCCCGAGCCACCTCCGCCCGCGTCCCCTCCACCGCCAGCTCCCGCTCCAGCGCCAGCCCCGCAAGGCGCGCGTACAGCCCGCAGCGCTGAAGGTCCTCCTCCGACGGCACGCGCCCCTGGCGCAGGACGGCGCACAACACGCCGACGACGCCCCGGTCCACGGAGGGCGACAGCGGCAGCGACACCAGCCCCACCGCGCCCAGCTTCCGCCGGGCCTCCGGCTCGCCCGCGAGCAGCACGTCCCGCTCCAGGTCCACCGACACGTACGTCAAGAGCGCCCCGTCGATGTCCCTCGGGCCGTTCAGCAGGCGCTGGCCACACACCTCCACCGCGTCAGCCGACAGTGCGGGCGTGGCGAGCAGGCGAGGGACGCTTTCGTCCTCTCTCCAACACATGAAGACGCCGGACGCGGAGAGGGCGGCCGCGGCCTCGCGCAGCAGCGCCTCCAGCACCGCCCGCACCGGCGGCGCCACCGACAGCCGCTCCCTGGGCCGCGTCACGCGGTCCGTCGCGGCCACCCGGTTGCTCTCGGGCACCTTCATGCCCACACGTCCCCCCGGTCTGGGCCCCATCGGGCCAACCGCGAAGCTTCAGTGTCCCATGTCCGCCAGGGCCGCGAAACCCGCGGGCACCTGTCCCCAGGTACAAGAGACCTTGGCTTTCAGTGAGCGA
This sequence comes from Myxococcus sp. CA039A, assembly GCF_013336645.1. Taxonomy (NCBI): domain Bacteria; kingdom Pseudomonadati; phylum Myxococcota; class Myxococcia; order Myxococcales; family Myxococcaceae; genus Myxococcus; species Myxococcus sp. CA039A. The sequence continues at coordinate 4,056 of NZ_JABUMQ010000281.1, forward strand.
ACACATTGAAGAAGGCGAAGAAAATCTCGAGGACGATGAGCAGGACGATGACGGCCTCCAGCGTGTGGGAGCGGTCGATGTCCACGTCGCCCTTGAGCAGGCCATACGTCTGGGCGAGCAGTTGCTGCTTGCGCGTGACGGAGCCCTGCCAGGCGGAGATGCGCATGCGGCGCACCGCGCCCTCGTAGACCTTGGCCAGATAGAAGTCGCCGATGATTTTCAGGCTGTTGTCCACCCGCTCGATGAACTCGTTGAGGTCCACCAGCGTGGTGAGCGTCTGCCGCGTCAGCGTGCGGTACGGGCTGCGGAACAGCCGCGTCCACCCGTGGCGCTTGGCCTGCACCTCGTCGTGGATGCGCGCGATGTGCTCGTCCAGCCGCTCGTCGTAGTAACGGAATTCCAACAGTTGCGCGTTGGCGATTTCGAGCAGGTCCGGGATGTCCCCGGAGCCCGACGGCTCGTAGACGAAGGCGCTGTTCCAGTCGATGACGACCAGGTCATTCACCGTGTAGCTGAAGCGCATCTGCGTGACGGCCTCGCTCTCCCGACGCGACAGCGGCGTCTGGCCGTTCTCCCCCAGCAGCAGCCGGGCGAGGTCCGCCTCCGCGAGGATGTCCTCCGCGGACGGGTTGCCCTGGATGCTCTCCGCGAAGATGACGGTGTAGCTCTCGTTCTGGTCCCACAGGTGCGGCTCCTGCACCGCGGCGGCGATGGTGTTGCGCACGCCTTCCACCAAATCCAGCGCCAGGTCCTCCAACGCCTGGCTGTCATACAACTCGTCCGCCACGCGGATGAGCTGCTCCAGGGACGTGCCCGGCACCACGGGCACGCGCAGGATGATGGACGCGGCGCCATGGTCGAACAGGCGCGCGGTGGCATCCACCGTGACGGGCCCGTCCTTCAGCGCGAGCGGCCTTCGCCCCAGCTCATACGCGAGCGGCGGATTGGGGAGCTGGAGGTACTGGCCATTCTCGCGCGACAGCTTGAGGCGGCGGGTGTCCTCCGACACGGCCTTGCGCGCCCGCTCCAGGTTGATTTCCTCCGCGATGTCGAAGGTGCGGTAGCAGAGGATGTGGGCCTTCTCGAAGAGCAGGGGAGCCGAGGCAGCCATGGTGCGCCCAGCCTAGCCCGCGCATCCCCACACGAACGCCGCCGAATGGCTGACGCCTGGCGCCTGTCGACGAGCCGTCAGTCCTCGGGCACGGGTGAAGGATGCACCACCGGCTTGCCCGGGCCGGGCCGCGTGTCCGGCACCCCACCGACCTGGTCGGGCGGCGGCGACACAGGCTCTCCCGCCGAACGCCGAGCCTCCCGCCCGTCCTCGGGAAGCCGAGGCTCCTTCCTGGGATGGGTGACTTCATGTTCGGCCATGGCGCGCTCCCTTTGCTCACTCAAGCTAGGGCGCGCCCTGAAGCGAGCGCATGTCCCGCCCACCCGTCAGGCCGCTGGGCGGACAGGGTGGCTTCCGACACCTGCCCATCCACCCCGTCACATTGTCGATGTTTCACGCCGGAAGCCTGTCACGCCGCCCCCCCGCCATTCCTCTCAATTGGCCGCACGTCAAGACTGGGGCGCAACGCCTGCCATGACGGCCAGGAGCGCGCTCATGTCGACGGTTTATGAGCCCGGGCCCCGGGGGGCGCCAGCTCCGTGCGCACATCCCACAGCTCTGGGAAGAAGCGCAAATCCAAGGCCTTGCGAAGGAAGGACACCCCGGAGGAGCCCCCGGTGCCCTGCTTGAAGCCGATGATTCGCATCACCGTCATCATGTGCCGGTAGCGCCACAGCTGGAACCGCTCCTCGGTGTCCACCAGCTTCTCGCACATCTCGTACGCATCCCAGTGCGCCTCGGTGTCCTCGTAGATGCGACGGAACACCTCCACGACGGCCGGGCTCTTCTCGTACGGCAGCCGCCAGTCGCGCTGGGCGCGGTCCTCCGGAATCGCATGCCCCATGCGCGCCAGGTACCGCAGGAACTCGTCATAGAGGCTGGGAGACTCCAACAGCCTCTCCAGCTCACCATGCACATCCGGCTGGTGGCGGAAGGGACCCAGGGCATTGGGGTCCTTGTTGCCCAGCAGGAACTCCACCGCGCGGTACTGCCAGCTCTGGAAGCCAGACGCGGGCCCGAGCGCGTCGCGGAACTCCAGGTACTCATTCGGCGTGAGCGTCTCCAGCACGCTCCACTGCTCGAAGAGCATCCGTTGGATGTTCCCCACGCGGGCGAAAATCTTGAACGAAGGCTCCAGCCGGTCCGCCTGCACATAGCGGATGCACGCGCTCAGCTCGTGGATGAGAAGCTTCATCCACAGCTCGCTCGTCTGGTGCTGGATGATGAAGAGCAGCTCGTCGTGGTGCGGGGGCTGCGAGCGCGGAACCTGCGCCGACAACAGCCGGTCGAGCTGTAGGTACTCACCGTACGTGGTCCTTCCGGCCAGGTCGGTGATGATTCCAGGCTCCAGATCTCGTTTGTTCATGGGCCCGGGCATTCATGCCCCTGCAAGCCCCCGCGGGCAAGACTTCCCGTACGGGCTGCCCCCGAACCCTCTCCCTGCCAGGGAGCACGGTTGACGGAGGTGCGGTCACTGTCTGCCCGGGCCGGGGCCAAACGTGCCGCTGATTTAACCGTTCGCTGCTTGGGCGGCGGCGGCCAGGGCCTTCGACGCGGCGCGGCCACGGGGCAGCTTGATGTCCTCGACGCTGTTGGCGGGCGCGTAGTCGACCCACGCCGACGGGCGGCGGTTGGTCTTCTCCAGCATCCGGAGCTTCTGGTAGTGCGCGGCGCAGTAGCCCTTGGTCCGGCTGGGCTTGCCGCAGTCGACGATGGCGCACTCGCGCGAGCCATCCGCCGCCGCCGGCTTACGGCCACGGCGCTTGCCACCCGCCGACACCGACGCCGCCGCGCTCACCGCGCCACGCGCCGCCGCGGGGGGACGACCCACGGCCTTGCGGCCCGGCTTCGCCGCCGCGACCTGGGCGCCGAACAGCGGCCCCACGACCTCGGCCAGCGGGGCCAGCCGCTCCGCCACGTTGCGCAGTGCATCCAGATCCGCCGTCCCGGACTCCAGGCGGGAGACCACGTCGCGCAGCGGCTTGAGCTGGACCTCGATTTCGTTACGGATCATGTCCCGAAACGCTTTATCCACGGACATTCGTTCAATCCTCGTCTTGGCTAATCTGGTTGTTGAAGGTCTGGAAGGGGGAGTTGATTTGTGATGCTGCTCATACCCATACCTTCCAATTTAGGATTTGTCTAAAGGAAGCGATAAAAGGTGTGACTGAAGGACGTATCACCCCCCCTACCGTACCGGTCGGGGCCCCATTCCAGTGGGGCGGGAACGGCGCTCAGCCGTCCCAGCGAAGGTCTTCCAGCAGGGAGCGGGTCCCCGAAACAAAGGGCCCCTCGGCCAGGGTGCGCAGCTCCTCGCGAGCCAGCGTTAGCTCCACGCGCAGCGTCTGCTGCTCGCGGGGATCCAACGCGGTGGAGAGTCTGGGCAACAGCGAACTCTCTTCTTCTTGGAAATGCGCGACCCAGAGATCCTCGAGCGCATAGAGCCGGGCCTGCCATTCGGCATCGCCCAGGGGCAATTCCTCCAACTCATCCATCAGCTCACGCATGGCCAGATGATCCTCGGCCTGCTGACGGGCACGAGCACGCCCTTCCACCCGAGCCACCAGCGGTTGCAGACAGCGCTCCTCCAGCCAGGTGTGCAGTCGCAACAGCTCCAGCAGCTCGCGCTGCGCGCTCAGAGGCTCCTCCTCCGCGCCGGACACGAGCCGCTCGAAGCGCTCCTCGAGCTCACGGTGCTCCTCCACGAGGATGTCGAACGGGCCTCCCATACCCTCAACCATCTGCATGGTTCGGCAGGCAGACAACCAAAGCTGCGCTTCATCCTCACATTATCGAAACTCAAACGACAGGGCGAGCGAACGTTCGGCGGGGTGAAACAACGTCCCGCAGCCTGCCTCGACTGGCGGCTGAAAGCCCATGGGGCCGAGCGCGAAGCGTTGCCTACTCAAAGCAACCTCCGGGGTGGGCAGGGCGCGTCCCCCCGGGGACGGCGCGTGGGTTTGCGATGACCGACGGCCCGGAAGCAGGGGCCCGTCCGCCCGGCCGGGTTGGATGGCGATGGGCGGGGACGTCTCCATCATGTTTCCTCGTGGAAGCTTCGCTCGCCACCCTGCGGAGGACGGTGTTCCACCTCGCCGAGCGGGGCGCGGCGCTCTCCGCGCTCTACCACCGGGCCCGGCTGGTGGGCACCGAGCACCTGCCGTCGAGCGGCCCCGTGTTGCTGGTGGGAAACCATGGCGTGTGGGGTTACGAAACGCCCGCGTTCTTCCATCTGCTGCACCAGGCCACCGGGCGCCGGGTGCTGGGGTTGGCGGAGCGAGGCTTTTTCCGCATTCCCGTGGTCCGCACGGTGTTGCCCTGGCTGGGTGGCGTGGAGGGGACCCAGGACAATGCGTTGGCGGTGCTGCGCGACGGCGCGCTGGTCGTCTGTTACCCGGGCGGCGCGAGAGAGGTCTTCAAGCGGCCGCGCGGGCGCTATCAGTTGCGCTGGGAGCGGGCGCTGGGCTTCGCGCGGGTGGCCTCCCATGCGGGGGTGCCGGTGGTGCCCTTCGCGGGCTTCGGCGTGGACGACACCTTCCTCTGGCCGCCCGGCGAGGCGCGGCTGGGCGTGCACCTGACGAACGAGGCGAAGTATCGCGTGCCGCTGTTGGTGGGGCTGGGCCCTCTCCCATTTCCGGTGCGCCTCACCTTCGCGCTGGGCAATGCCCACACCCCGCCGCCCTCGGGGGCCTCCGAGCCGCGGCTGCGCGCGTTCCGCGACAGGGTGGCCACCAGCGTGCACCGGCTGCTGGTCAGGGCTCGCCATGCTTGAGACACCTCCGGGCCCGAAGGCCCGGGCTCCCGCGCCGTCGCGCGTCCCGGACGTCGAGGACATTCCCTCTGGCTACGCGCACTTGCATTGCGAGGAGCGCCGGGTGAAAGGCACACCTTCGCGGCTGTTCACCTTTCCCAACGGCGATACGGATGTAGCCCGCACCGTGGTGTGTCTGCCGGGGTTGGGTGCCAGTGGGAGGTCCTTCGCGCCCATGGAGCCGCTGGCCGGACGGTTCCGGTTGTTGCTGTGGACGCCGCCTTTGCACACCCCGGCCACCCACACCCCGCTGCGGTGGAACCTGGCCGTGCTGAACGACCCGGAGGCACGGCTACCGGAGCGCTTCGCGCTCGTGGGTTCCTCCTATGGCAGCCTGCTGTCCATCGCCTTCGCGCTGGCGCACCCGGAGCGGGTGAAGGCGCTGGTGCTGGTGTCTCCGGTGGCCAGCGTGCGCCGGGTGAGGCGGTTGGCGGTGACGCTGTCCACGCTGGTGCGCACGCCGCGCCCGCTGGCGTATCTCTTCGCACCCACGGTGGCGCGAGTGCTCGGGGGCGCGCGGTTGCCCCCGGAGGGGCGCGCGGAAATCGTGCGCGAGGCGCGGCGGTTGACCCCCGTGGAGTTGCTGCGCCGGCTGCGCGACGTGCTGGCCGCGGACTTCCATCCCCGGCTCCATCAACTGCGAGTGCCCACGCTCGTCATCCAAGGTGGCAGGGATTTGCTGGTGCCGCCCCGGGCCGCGCGAGACGTGGCGGAGCACATCCCTGGCGCACGGCTGGAGCTGCTCCGCGACGCGAGCCACCTGCCGTACATGAGCCACCCGGAAGCCTTCAACGCCGCCGTCGGCGCGTTCCTCCAGGAGCACGGCGCCGACACTCCGAGGCTCGTGCCATGAGCCACACCACCGCGCGATTCTCACGCTCCGCTCTGCAGTTCCTGTCATGCCTGGAGCAAGGCATCGACACTCCAGGGCGCACGCCATGAGCCACACCGCCGCGCGACTCTCGCGCTCCGCCCTGCTGTTCCTGTCACGCCAGGAAGGGCTGAAGGACCGGGCGACGCGCCTGGGACCACTGCGACGCCTTTCACGGCGATTCGTCGCGGGCGAGAGTCTGGAAGAGGCAATGGACGCGGTGAAGGCACTCACCGCGCGCGGACTCTGGGCGTCGTTCGACCATCTCAACGAAGCGGTACGCGACGCGGCCCAGACGCGGGACGAGGTGCGCGAGTATCGACGGCTGCTGGCGCGCATCGACCAGACGGGCGTGAAGGCCAACGTGTCGCTGAAGCTGACGCAGTGTGGACTGTTGCTCGACCCGGCGCTGGCACTGGAGAACGCGCGCACCGTCGTGGCCGATGCGCGAGCAAGAGACACGTTCGTACGCATCGACATGGAGCACGGCGCGGTGACCCAGGCGACGCTCGACATCGTCCGCCAGTTGCACACGGAGCACGGCGAGCGACACGTGGGCGCGGTGCTGCAGAGCTGCCTGCGGCGCACGGAAACAGACGCCCGCGCACTGTGCGCCGAGCGGGTGCGCATCCGTCTGTGCAAGGGCGCCTATCTGGAGGGGCCGGACATCGCCTTTCCAGACAAGAAGGACGTGGATGCCAGCTTCGTACGGTGCATGAAGGTGCTGCTCGGCAGCGGCGTGTATCACGGCATCGCCACGCACGATGAGCGGATGATTGACGCGACCCTGGAGCATGCCGCGCGGCGACAGCTGCCGCGAGACGCGTTCGAGTTCCAGATGCTCTACGGCATCCGGGAAGACCTCCAGCAACGACTCTCCGAGCAGGGTCATCCGGTGCGCATCTACGTCCCGTACGGACCCCACTGGTATCCCTACCTCATGCGCCGCATGGCCGAGCGTCCGGCGAACCTCGCGTTCGTCCTGCGCCACCTCGCGCGGTGAGCGGCGACCCCGGCGCACCGGGCAGCCGGGCGTGGGGGAATGGACAAACGTCCCGTCCGCCAGTCCCGAGCGCTCAGGAATCCCTCACCACGCGCGTCTTTGCCTCACAGGAATACCCTGTCGGCCCGCGCGCCCCGCGCAAGCCCAATCCAACCCGGTGACGCTGTCACCCGGAGGGGGAAGCCATGTCCATGCGGTCCATTCACCACGGACTCCGGGTGTGCGCTCGGACCGTGGGTGTCGTCATCCTCGCAACCAGCCTCGCGTGCGCGTCCGGCGGCACGGGCGGCTCGGGACGCGCGGGGACGGACGAGCCTTTCGAGCACGAGGAAGCCCGTCGCCAGGAAGCGCGGGAGGTGGCCCGGCAGGTGGCGGCGCTGGCGGGTGGCGTGCGTGACGTCGGCTCGCGCCTGGAGCTCACGTTCTGGTCGGAGCGCGGCGCCCTCACGCTGGTGGGCTACCAGTCGGTGCAGCGTGGCGGACGGCCGGGACGCGGCATCGACTCGGATGACCTGCGGCGAACAGTGGCCCGGGCGCTGATGTCCACCACGAGTCACTCCGCGGGCGAGGTGGTGCTGCGGCTGCGTCGCGACGCGTCCTCGTGGGCCCTGGAGCCGAGCGCGTCCTTCTCCACCGAGCGGCCTCCCGAGGCCCTTCACCTCGCCGGACGGCGTGAGGCCTCGACGCCCGAGTCGACCTGGATGGCCGCCAGCGTCCAACGCCTGCTCACGCCGGTGCGGGTGCCCGTGGACGGCACGGTGTGGGCGGACGTGTCCGTGCACGTGAGGGACGGCCGCGTGGTGGGTTGGGAGTTGGAGGGCTGGCGCGTGGTGCGAGCGGGCCGGGGGAACACGACGCGGTCGGTGTCACGCCGGGTCGTCGAAGAGGCGGCGGCGGTGCTGCGCCTCTACTCACCGGGCACGGGCTCGCGCACGCTGCACCTGGGCCTGCGGCTCATCCACGAAGGCAACGCGCCGTCCGCGGAGGGCTGGGTGGAGGAGACCCGCGTGGGCCGTCCACTCCGTCCGGGCGGGGGCGTCAGCCGCCTCACGCTGCCCTGACGAAGACGACGAAGCCCCGGCGCGCGGCGGGACACAGCCCGCCGCGCGCGGGGCCTCGAAACCGCTAGAAGTAACCGCCCACCGTGGTGCCGACGCTGAACGTCACGTCGACGTCATCACCCAGGCCGAAGGCCAGGCGAGGACCGGCGCCCACGAAGAAGTGGGACGTCACGTGGTACAGGAAGGGCGCGTAGCCCTCCAGGATGACCGTGGAGGCCGAGCCCGTGCCGTCGGGGAGCGACAGGATGTTGTCGCCGACGAACAGCGTGACGATGGCCTTGGGCCACACGGAGACCTTCTCCGTGAGGGAGATGTTGTAGCCCACGCGCGCGTTGATGCCGAAGGCGGCCACCGTGTCGCCTTCGCCGAACAACACCGCCAGGTTGACGCCGCTACCGATGGAGAGGTTCTCCTTCAGGAAGTAATCCACGCTCGGCGCCAGGTTGAAGAAACCGTACCCCGCGCCCTCCGTCGTGTAGCCCAGGTTCGCCGACGCATCCGAGCTGACGACAATCTGCCCGGCGTTGCCGAAAGCACCGGAACCACCACCCGTCGACTGCGCCAATGCACTCGTCGACACCATCAACCCGGCCGCTACGGCCATGGCCTGCCACTGATTTGCCTTCATGAAGCGTCCCTCCGTTGCGTGTGCCCGCGGTCATTCCCGGGCGCTCGGCGGCCCCTTCTAGTCAATGCGCGCCTGCGCGCATCCTTTTTTCGTTCCCTGTGTGTCATGTACCGCATGAGCGCAACTTGAGAATTCGCTCGGCGGAGCCGTTCCTCGCGCCATCTGCCGAGGAAACTCGCTCCCGGAGACGCCGCGCGTGAGACATCGCTGAGACATGGGCCCGGGCCTGGACACGGGCGCGCGGCGGGCCCGCATGGGCCAGGGCTCACGGACGGGAAGGTCGGCCAGGGTGGAGGAGTCAGAAGTCCCAGCCGGCCCTCCCATGCGCGAGGTTCCGTGCCCCGAACGGCCCTGAACCGCTCGGAAGGAGCGCACGGAACGAAGTCACCGGTAGCAAGCCTCACGCCAGACGAACGGCCGGTGAAATCAATCCTTTGTCATTCGTGGAGGGCCGGGAATGAGGCGCGAGGCGCTCGAAGTCGGGACCCGCACGTCCCATAAGCGAACAGACTTGCAATGATTCGCATATCCTCGCGTTGCCGTCTGTCCGTAGGATTCCACCCGGAGCCACGTTCGTGTGGAGCCCGGGGCCGCTGGTGGGACAGCCCGCCCCGCCCGTCAGTGCTCGCGGCGCCGCCCAGGGAAGGACGGGTTGGAGGACATGCCTCGTGTGCGTGCGCCCGCGGTGGCGGGCACCTTCTATTCCTCCAATCCCACCACGTTGATGACGCAGGTAGACGCGTGGCTGGAGCAGGCGCGGGGGCCGGGGGAGGGGCTTCCCACCGCGCTCATCGTTCCGCATGCCGGGTATGTCTATTCAGGCGCGGTGGCGGCGGCAGCCTACGCCACGTTGTGGGCTCGGCGAGCGGAGCGCACGCGGGTGTTGTTGCTGGGGCCGTGTCACTTCCACAGGCTGCGCGGCCTGGCGTACCCGGAGGTGGACCTGCTGTGTACGCCGCTGGGGGACGTGCGACTGGATGTGGACCTGCTGCGCCGGGCGACCGCGCTGGGACAGGTGAGCGCCTCGACGGAGGCGCACGAGTCGGAGCATGCGCTGGAGGTGCAGCTCCCCTTCCTCCAGCGCGTGTTGGAGCGCTTCACGGTGTTGCCGCTGGTGGTGGGGCGCACGGACGAGGAGGAGGTCGCCCAGGTGCTGGAGGCGTTGTGGGACGAGGACGTGTTGCTCGTCGTCACGTCGGACCTGTCGCACTACCGGCCGTATGAGGAGGCGCGGCGGGCGGACCATGCGACGGCGGCGCGGGTGCTGGCGCTGGAGGGGCCGTTGGACGCGGGCAGCGCGTGTGGCGCGGAGGCCATCAGCGGTCTGCTGCGGGTGGCGAAGCGGCGGGGGCTGCGGCCCAGGTTGATGGCGCTGCGCAGCTCCGGGGATGCGGCCGGGGCACGGGACGAGGTGATTGGGTACGGCGCCTTCGTCTTCGATGCGGATGCGCCCGCGAGGGGCGCGTCCCGGTAGAAGCGCTCAGTCGTCCCAGGAGAGGGAGTACTCGCTGTCGAGCAGCGATGTCTGGCGGCCCTCGACGCGGATGTCCTGGGCGCCGACGGCCTGGAGGGCACCTTCGAGCATGCCTTCGTTGTAGGCGACGGGGGTGAAGATGCGGCGCATGTGGATGAGGCCGGCGCGAGGCGCGGTCCATTCGACCTGGAGCTCGCCGAAGTCGATGGCCATGCGGTAGGCCTCTGGGAGCATGTTGACGAGGAGCTTTGGATCTCCGCCGACCTGCTGACGGACCTCGGTGCCGAACATGGAGCGGACGAAGGCGAGCGTGCCCTGGACGCCAATCTGGCGCATGGCCTCCTCGACGCCGCCGAGTTGGGGCGCGAGCAGGTTGGCGGAGGCGAAGAACAGCCTCATGAAGGGAGGGACGGGGTAGAGCTCGGTGGGGTCAAGGTCGGGGGGGAAGTCACCGGCGTCGACGATGTGTTTCACCGCCTGCTCACCGCCCAGGAAGCGCACGGTGTCGAGCACGGCGGCGAAGTGCATGCCGCGAATGTGCTCGGAGGACTGCACGAGGGCGAGCCGCGAATCCAGCTCCCGCTGCACTGCCTCTGGCGTGTTCCAAGTGCCGCGTTCCATGAGCCGACCTCCACCGCGAAAAAGCGCGCGGAATGCTCGCACAGCTTCCTCGCGCGCGCGAACTCCTGGAGGTCATCCACACCCTGGCGCGTCCCGTTCCTGGGAATGCGACCAACGCAGCACGTCGGGTGAAGCTCCGCGCCGACTAGGCGTTCTCCTTGCGCAGCTTCGCGTCGAGCAGGAAGTTGCCGAAGGGCACCAGCGACGCGCCGAACGCCACCGCCACGCGCACGAAGGACCAGCGCAACGCGATGGCCGCCTCCATCAACGCGAAGAGGTACAGCACGAACAACAGCCCGTGCGCCATGCCCGTGAAGCGCACCGCCAACGGCATGTCCGCCGCGTACTTCAGCGGCATCGCGATGAACAACAGGCACACGAACGACAGGCCTTCCAACAAGGCCACCGCGCGGAACCGTCCAAGAGGGGTCTTCAACATGGCGCTCTCCCCCTCCTGTCTCCCACCCTCCGACCC
>NZ_JABUMQ010000282.1:0-15090 GCF_013336645.1 Myxococcus sp. CA039A
CCCATGAAGCGCCCGCCCCGGAGGGCCTCGCCTCGGGCCTGCGCACCAGAGGCCACCGCCCCCTCGGGCAACGACTCCCAGCCCACCTCCGTCATCCCGACACCATCTGAAGACAGGCGGCCCTTGCCCTGAACGGGCCGGAAGCACAGCATGCGCGGCCACAGTGTCCGCGAACGCCCCGAGCCCGAATCCCCACCACACGTACACCGAGCGCCGTGCCGCCGCTGAGGCGGAGCTGGCCGCCCTGGACCGCGTCAGCGCCCGCTACGCCAACCTGCGCACCCTGGCCTTCCTCGTCGCGGCCGTCGTCTCGGGGCTCATCGTCACGGGCAGACTGCCCAAGACCTGGTGGTGGGGCACGGTGGCCGCCGTCGTCGTCTACGGCCTCCTCGCGGTCCTCCACCACCAGATCTTCCGCCGCGAGGCGCGTCAGCGGCTGTACGTCACGCTCAACGAGCGGGGCCTCGCGCGCCTGGGCCACGGCTGGCACGAGTTCACCGAGCGCGGCGAACGCTTCGCCTCCCCCGCCCACCTCTACACGCCGGACCTGGACGTCTTCGGACAGGGCAGCCTCTTCCAGCTCCTGAACGAGACGGCCACCCGCGCGGGCGAGGAGCGACTCGCCGCGTGGCTGTCAGCGCCTGCTCCGGTGGACGTGGTGCAAGCACGTCAGGGCGCGGCGCGTGAGCTGGCACCGCTCGTGGACTTCCGACAGGACCTCTGCGTGGAAGCGCGCACGGTGGCGAAGGAGAAGGCCGACCCGAGCCTCTTCATCCAGTGGTCGGAAGCCGGGCCCGCGCTGGACGCCATTCGCTGGTCCCGCCCGCTCGCCATCATCCTGCCGCCGGTGACGCTGACGCTCTTCATCCTGGGCGAAGTCGGCGTGCTGCCCGGCTCCTCGGTGTGGGCGGGACTTGCCGCGCAGCTCGCGGTGGCCGTGGCCACCCGCCGCACGCTGCGGAAGATGGACGAGGGCGTGGAGAAGGGCGAACAGGGCTTCGTCCGCTACGCGCCCATCTTCGAGCGCGTGGAGGGCCAGCGCTTCGAGCATCCCCTCCTGCGTCAGCTCCAGTCGGGCCTCCAGCAGCAGGGCGAGCCGCCCGTCTCGAAACACTTCCAGCGCTTCAGCCGACTGTTCTCGCTCATCGAGTTCAAGCGGCACCAGTTCCACCCGCTGGTGCACTGGCTCACGCTCTGGGACATCCATGCGCTGTTCGCACTGGAGCGCTGGCGCGCGAAGCATGGCACGCAGGTGCGGCACTGGTTCGAAGCGCTCGCGGAGATGGAGGCCCTCTCCTGCGTGGCGGGCCTCGCGCATGACCGACCCGCCTTCGCCTGGCCCACGCTGGAAGCGACGGGGCCCCTCGTCGAGGCGAAGGTCATGGGCCATCCGCTGCTGGATGCCCCCGTGCCCAATGACGTGTCCCTGCCCGGCCCCCGGGAGGCCCTGCTCATCACCGGCTCCAACATGAGCGGCAAGACGACCCTGATGCGAGCGCTGGGCACCAACGCGGTGCTGGCGCTCGCCGGAGCGCCGGTGTCCGCGGCGTCGTTCCGCCTGTCTCCGCTGCATGTGCTCACCAGCATGCGGGTGAAGGACTCACTGGAGCGCGGCGTGTCGTACTTCTACGCGGAGGTGCAGCGCATCAAGGCCGTGCTGGACGCGGCGCGCGCGGCGAACGGGCAGGCGCTGTTCCTGCTCGACGAAATCCTCCTCGGCACCAACACGCGAGAGCGGCAGCTCGCCTCGCGCGAGGTGCTCCGGCTGCTGCTGTCCACCGGGGCTTCGGGCGCGGTGACGACTCACGACTTGTCGCTGACGTCGCTGGCGGAAGAGACGCGTGACGCGCACGTCCGCAACGTCCACTTCAGGGACCACCTGGAGGCTGGGGAGATGGTGTTCGACTACAAGCTGCGCGAGGGCGTGGTGGACACGACCAACGCGCTGCGAGTCCTGCGCCTCGCCGGTGTCCCCGTGGACGACCCCGAAGCCCCCGTCTCCTGACGTCGAGCATGAAGGGCCGGCGCCTGGCCGAGCCCCGCAACGACACGGGCCCCGGGAAGCACTTCCCCGGGGCCCGCGAACTTTCAGTCGGTGAAGCGGGCGACTACTTCGCCAGCTCGATGAGCGCCGCGGCGCCCATGCCGCCACCGATGCACATGGTGACGACGCCGTAGCGGCCGTTGCGGCGCTTCAGCTCGCGCAGAATCGTCGCGACCAGACGCGCACCGGACACACCCAGCGGGTGGCCCAGGGCGATGGCGCCGCCGTTCGGGTTCACCTTGTCCATGGGGATGCCCAGCTCACGGATGCAGTACAGCGCCTGCGGAGCGAAGGCCTCGTTCAGCTCGAAGACGTCGATGTCCTTCACCTCGAGCTTGTTCTTCGCCAGCAGCTTGCGCACCGCCGGAACCGGGCCGATGCCCATGACTTCCGGAGCCACACCGGCGACGGCGAAGTCCACGAAGTAGCCCAGCGGCTTGACGCCCAGCTCCTTCGCCTTCTCCTCGCTCATCACCACCGCCGCCGCCGCGCCGTCCGTCAGCGGCGACGCGTTGCCGGCCGTCACCACGCCCTTGGCGTTGAACGCCGGGCGCAGCTTGCCCAGGCCCTCGGCCGTCGTCTCCGGACGCAGGATGGTGTCCACGGACACCGTCACCGTCTGCGCCTTGCCCTCCTCGTCGTAGACGGTAGTGGTGACGGGGACGATTTCCTCGCTGAACTTGCCCGTCTCCCGCGCGCTGGCCGCGCGGCGCTGGCTCTCCGCGGCGAACTTGTCGGAGTCCTCACGCGACACGTTGTGACGGGAGGCGATGTTCTCCGCCGTCACACCCATGGACGAGTAGATCTCCGGGTGGTTCGCCATGATGTCCGGGTTGGCGCTGACCTTGTTGCCACCCATGGGCACCATCGTCATCGACTCGGTACCACCGCCGATGCCGACCTGGATGTGCCCCGCCTGGATGGCCGCGGCAATCTGGGCAATCGCCTGCGTCCCGGAGGAACAGAAGCGGTTGATGGTCATCGCCGGTACTTCCACAGGCAGCCCCGCCAGGAGCGTGGCCTGACGGGCCACGTTCATCCCCTGCTCGGCTTCCGGCATGGCACAGCCCAGGACGACGTCTTCCACGTCCGACGGCTTGAGGCCGGGGACCTGGGCAACGGCCTCCTTGATGGCGATGGCGGCCAGCGTATCCGGCCGGGTGTCCTTGAACTCTCCCTTGTGCGCGCGGGTGAACGGCGTGCGGACCGCGCTGGCAATCACGACTCGACCAGGCATCTTGATGTCTCCTTGCCCGGGGAGCACCCGGGCATGCAGCGAAATTTATGTCGTAGCCAATGGATACCGGCCGGCCGTCAATTCCGCAGCGGCTTGCCCTTCTCGATCATGAACGTCAGGCGGTCCTGGGTCTTCTCCTCGCCGCACAGGCTCAGGAAGGCCTCGGCCTCCAGCTCCAGCAGCTTCTCCTCGGTGACGAGCGCCGAGGTGCTGGTGTCGCCGCCGGTGAGCACGCGCGCGAGCTTCTGACCAATCTTGCGGTCGTGCGCGCTGACCTGCCCGTTCATCTCCATGTCGTACAGCATCATGTCGATGGTGGCGTAGCCGCTGGGGCCGCCCAGGCGGAAGCGCGTGGGACGCGGCGCGCGGAAGCCCGCGTCCGCCATGCCCAGCACCCGAGCCTTCGCGTCCGACAGCAGGAAGTCCCGGTTGGCGCTGATGCCGTCCGTCAGGGACAGGAAGCCCAGCTCCCGCGCCTCCTCGGCGCTGGTGGCGACCTTCGCCGTACCGATGGCCAGGAACACCTTCTTGAGGAAGGGCAGCGGATCGAAATCCTTGTCCGTGGAGTACGCGCCGTAGACGTTGCGGAGCAGCTGCATGTTGCCGCCGCCGCCGGGGATGAGGCCCACGCCGACCTCGACGAGGCCCATGTACAGCTCCGCGCTCGCCTGCACCGCGTTGCCGCCCATCGTCACCTCGGAGCCGCCGCCCAGGGTGAGGTTGAAGGGCGCCGTCACCACCGGCACCGGGCTGTAGCGCATGCGCTGATTCACCGCCTGGAAGCCGGTGACGAGCTTGCGGATGTCCTCGTACTGGCCGCTCTTCGCCGCCCACACCAGCGCGACGATGTTGGCGCCCGCGGAGAAGTTGGAACCGTCGTTGCCGATGACCAGGCCCTTGAAGTTCTTCTCCGTCTCGTCCAGCGCCGTGTTCATCATCTCGATGATCTGGTCATCGATGGAGTTCATCTTCGTGTGGAACTCCAGCAGCGTGGCGCCGTCGCCCAGGTCCCACAGGGTGGCGGAGTCGTTGCCGGCCACCTTCTTGTTGCCGCGCTTGAGGTACTCCACGCGCTGCGTGCGGGCGTTCTCCGGCACCACCTTCACGGACTTCGTGGGGATGTCCCAGTACGTGTCCTTGCCACCCTCCACGCCGTAGAAGGACTCGCGGCCCGCGGCCACCATGTCCTCCACCCACTTGGCAGGCTTCAGGCCCAGCTCCTTCATCCGCGCCAGGCCCTTCTTCACGCCGTACGCGTCCCAGACCTCGAAGGGCCCCAAATCCCAACCGAAGCCCCAGCGCACGCCGCGGTCCACGTTGACCACGTCGTCGGCAATCTCGGGGATGCGGCGGCTGGTGTACGCCAGCACGTCCAGCGTCACCTGCTCGGCGAACTTCGCGGCCTTGTCCGTGCCGTTCAGCACGACGGCGACGCGCTCCTTGACGCTCTCGACTTCGCGGGCGGCGCCCAGCGACTCGAAGCGCACCTTGCCCTGCGCGCGGTACTCCAGCGTCTTCAGGTCCAGCGCGAGGATTTCCTTCCCGCCGCTGCTCTTGTCCTTCTTGTAGAAGCCGCCGCCGCTCTTGTCGCCGAGCATGCCCTTCTCCACCATCTTCTGGAGGAAGCCGGGGATGGCGAAGACCTCACGCTCCTCGTCCTGCGTCAGCGTGTCGTAACAGTTCTTCGACACGTGGACGAAGGTGTCCAGACCGACGATGTCCGCGGTGCGGAACACGGCCGACTTGGGGCGGCCCATGGCCGGACCGAAAATCTTGTCCACCTCTTCGATGGACAGCTCCGCGGGGCCCATGGCGGCGATGGTCCGCATCATCCCGTACACGCCGATGCGGTTCGCGATGAAGTTGGTGGTGTCCTTGCCGTAGACGATGCCCTTGCCGAGCACTTCCTCGCCAAAGCGGTGGATGGTCTTCATCACCGCCGGGTCCGTCTCCGTGCCGGCGACCAGCTCCAACAGCTTCATGTAGCGGACGGGGTTGAAGAAGTGCGTGACGAGGAAGTTCTTCTTGAACGCCGCGCCCCGGCCCTGCGTCATCCCGACAATCGACATGCCGGAGGTGTTGGAGGAGATGATGGCGTCCTTGCGGGCGTGCTTCTCCACCTTCTCGAAGAGGGCCTGCTTGACGGTCAGGTCCTCCTTCACGACTTCGATGACCCAATCGCAGTCGGCGATCTTCGCCATGTCGTCATCGAAGTTGCCCACCTCGATGGCGGTGAACACCTGCTCGGACATGATGGGGCTGGGCTTCTGCTTGCGCATGTTGGCCAGCGCCCCGAGGGCGAACTTGTTGCGGAAGGCCTTGGTCGAAGTGTCTTCGCCCGGTGCGGCCTTCGGCGGAACGATGTCCAGGAGGAGCGCGCGCACGCCCGAGTTGGCCAGATGGGCGGCGATGCCGCTGCCCATCACTCCGGCGCCCAGCACAGCTACCTTGCGGATCCGCGTCGTCATTGGAAGAGGCTCCCTTGAGGGAAGAAGGGACTGCACAAATGTAGGCGATTGACCCGAAAGTCAATCTGTTCGGAAGGTGGGAGCACTCGCCATGGGTCGTCCCAAGGACTACAAACCGGACCTCCATGGCTCGCCCCGACCCGCACTCCTACAACGACAGCACGCAGCCTGAGACGGAAACCCTGGACTGGAAGGCTCGCGTCGACTTCCGGACCCGCCGCCTGCACGCGGAGGCCACCCTGACGCTGAAGGAAGCGTCCGCGGGTCCGCTGGACCTGGACACGCGGGATTTGGAGATTCTCAGAGTCGTAGACGGCAATGGTCGCCCCTTGCCCTACATGCTCGCCCCACCGGAGCCGATTCTGGGAAGCCGGCTGAGGGTGGAGCTGCCCTCGGGGGTGCGACAGCTCACGGTGCACTACCGCACCTCACCCACGGCGAGCGCGCTGCAGTGGCTGACGCCCTCGCAGACGGCGGGCGGGCAGCACCCGTTCCTGTACAGCCAATGCCAGGCCATCCACGCGCGCAGCGTGGTGCCGCTGCAGGACACGCCTCGCATCCGCATCCGCTACCGCGCGTCGCTGCGAGTGCCCAAGGCGCTCAAGGCCGTCATGGCGGCCAGCTTCGTGCGCCGCGAGGAGCACGGCGTGGAGGCGGAGGAGCACTACGAGATGCCGCAGCCGGTGCCTCCATATCTCCTGGCCTTCGCGGTGGGCAGCCTGGCGCCCAAGGAGCTGGGCCCCCGCTCGCGCGTATGGGCGGAGCCGGAGCTGCTGGAGGACGCGGCCGAGGAGTTCTCCGGCGTGGACGACATGCTGCGCGCCGCCGAGTCGCTTTTCGGGCCGTACGACTGGGAGCGGTTCGATTTGCTCACCATGCCTCCGTCCTTCCCGTACGGCGGCATGGAGAACCCGAGGCTGACGTTCCTCACGCCCACGTTGATTGCCGGGGACAAGAGCCTGGTCAACGTGGTGGCACATGAGCTGGCTCACTCGTGGACGGGCAATCTGGTGACGAATGCGTCCGCGGAGCACTTCTGGCTCAACGAGGGCTTCACCGTCTTCGCCGAGCGCCGCATCCTGGAGGCGCTGGCGGGGCCGGAGGTCGCCGCGCTGAACGCGGCCCTGGGGCGGCGGGCGCTGGACGAGGCGCTGCACCACTTCCGCGAGCACCCGCACCTGACGGCGCTGCGCACGCACCTGACGGGCGTGGACCCGGACGAGGCCTTCTCCCAGATTCCGTACGAGAAGGGCTACCTGTTCCTCCGGGCCATGGAGGACGCCGTGGGGCGCGAGGCCTTCGACGGCTTCCTGCGCCGCTACCTGGCCACGTACCGCTTCCGCGCCCTCACCACCGAGGAGTTCATCGCCTTCACCGAGCGGGAGCTGCCCGGGGTGCTGGCGAAGGTCGACGCGGAGGCCTATCTGCAGCGGCCCGGCGTGCCCGCGAGCGCGCCCTCGCCGCGCTCCAGCCGGCTGGAGGCCTTGCAGCGCGCCCGGGGCACGGTGCCGTCGGTGGAGGCGGCCAAGGACTGGACGCCCGCGGAGTGGCAGCTCTTCCTGGAGTGGATGCCCTCGGACGCGCCCAGGGACTTGTTCCGTCAGCTCGACGAGCGCTTCGCCTTCACGCGCAGCCGTAACTCGGAGGTGCTGGTGGCGTGGCTGGTGGCGGCGCTGCGCGCGGGCTGGGAGCCGGCGGTGGGGCGCACCGAGGCGTTCCTGGGCGAGGTGGGGCGCATGAAGTACCTCAAGCCCCTGTACGGAGTGCTCGCCGCGTCCCGGGAGCACCGGGCCCTGGCGCGCTCGCTCTTCAAGCAGTACGGGGAGCGCTACCACCCCATCGCCCGTCAGGGCGTGGAGCTCATCCTGTCCCGCGCCTGAGAAGCGGCGCGGGGACTCGCGGCACGGGGACTACTTCGCCGACTGCGCCACGAGGCGCTTCTCGGCGAGGTCCAGGTACTTCTCATCCATGTCGATGCCCACGTAGCGGCGGCCCAGCTTGAGGGCCGCCACGCCCGTGGTGCCGCTGCCGTTGAAGGGGTCCAGAATCAGCGCGTCCTCGGGGGTGCTCGCCTCGATGATGCGCTCCAGCAGGGCCACGGGCTTCTGCGTGGGGTGGCTGCCGAAGGCCTTCTCCTCGCCGCCGCGCGGGACGGTGAGCGTCCACAGGCGGCCCTCGCCGTCGGCGGTGACTTCCGCGTCGCCAGAGGGAGGAAGCGCCCAGGCGTCACGCATCTGCTTGCCGCCGTTGTCCGCCTTCATCTTCGAGTAGTTGAAGACGTGCTGGAGCTTGCCGCCCGACTTCGGGGAGGCCCAGATGAGCAACTCCGTCGAGTGGGTGAAGTAGCGGCACGCCAGGTTGGGGCTGGCGTTGGGCTTGAACCAGGTGACGGTGTTGAGCAGCTTGTAGCCGAGCTTCTGCATGGCGAAGCCGGCGTTGAAGATGACGTGCTGCGTGCCGCTCACCCAGAGGGTGCCGGTGGGCTTGAGCAACCGCTGGCAGGCGGCGAGCCACTCGGTGGTGAAAGCGTGGTCCTCTTCCACCCCGCGCGACACATCCCAGCCACCCTTCGCCACCGACACGCGCTTGCCACCCTTGCAGGTGGTGCCGCCGTTGGAGAGGAAGTACGGCGGGTCCGCGAAAATCATGTCGAACGTCTGGGGCTCGAACTGCTTCAGGAGCTCCAGGCTGTCCCCTCGCAGGAGCGTCCAGGCGTCGCCCTTCGCGTGCACGCTCTCGTTGAGGGAGCGCCGGACAACCTTCAGGTTTGGGGCAGCAGCTTCCGCGAACATCACGCCTCCGTCGGACTCTTCGTCGTGGGACGCGGCGGAATGTGCCTCAACAGGCTGCTACAGCAATTTTCTGACCTGTAGCACCCTGAAACTTGACGAGTGACTCAAGTCGTAGAAACACCGCGAGCAGGGCGGGAGCGCCTCTCTTGGAGGCTCTCCGACACCCTGCTCGACGGTGCTGCTTCAGTGGCTACGAAGCGCGACGGCCCGACTCAGGCCTTGGCCTTCTTGGCCTTGGCGACGGGGACCGCGATGTTGCCCTCGACAGGAGCAGCGTCGGCGCCCTTCGTGGGGTTCGCGGCGTACTTCTTCTTGAAGCGGTCGATGCGACCGGCCGTGTCGATGAGCTTGTACTTGCCCGTGAAGAAGGGGTGGCAGTTCGAGCAGATTTCCACCGAGAACGAGCCGCGGGTGGAGTGGGTCTCGACGATGTTGCCACAGGCACAGGTGATGCGGGACGGCGGATAGACGGGGTGCAGTTCCGGCTTCATGACGCTCTCCAAGGTGCCTTGCCCCCAACCGCCAACGGCTGGGAGGTCCGACACTGTAATGGCCGGCGCTTATAACGGCGCGCCGACCGGGGCACAAGATCCGCCCGGGCTAGTGGGCCGCCGAGCCGGGAGGCTCGATGCGTTCCACCGCTTTCTGAACGGCCGGGTCCGCCGGCACGTCGCTCCCAAGCTGGATGTACGACAATAGATGCGTCCGGGCCGCCGGCGTTGCGCCCCCCGCCACCGTCTTTTCCAGCGCCGTGCGCCGGGCTTCCAGGCTGGCGACCGCTGACTCGAGCGAGCGCTTCTGAACCTCGTCGGTGGACTTCGCGAGCCGCTCCCTGGCCTTGGCCAGGTTGGTCTCGACGATTCGCAGGCCGTCCCGGGTGCGAGCCACCTCGGAGTTGTCCACGAACCGGCCGGGGCCGCTGATGGACAGCTCCAGCTTCGCCAGCTGCCGCCCCCGGTCTCCCGGCGGGACCACAGTGGTCATCGCCATGCGCTGGGGGATGCCGGAGCCCCGGCCTTCGTGGGACTGCATCACGAAGTCCACGCCCTCCACCTCGTTGGCCAGCTTGAGCACCTCGTCGTAGGGCACGGCGGCGAGCAGCACCACCAGGTCCACGCGCTCCTTCTGGCGCAGCCGCTTCGCCTCGGCGGCCACGGCGGGAGCCACCGGAAG
The DNA here is from genome assembly GCF_013336645.1 of Myxococcus sp. CA039A. Lineage (NCBI taxonomy): Bacteria > Pseudomonadati > Myxococcota > Myxococcia > Myxococcales > Myxococcaceae > Myxococcus > Myxococcus sp. CA039A. Next base: position 9,715 of record NZ_JABUMQ010000282.1, read on the forward strand.
GCCCTGCCGCATCACCCCTGCCGCCTTGCCCTGGGCCAACGGCTCCATGGGCTCGGGCTGGGTCGTCGCCGGGGAGGCGCCCACCACGCCGACCTTGAGCCCGCCGACGTCCACCACCGTGGAGGCGGGGAACAGAAGCGTGCCCTTCGCGTCCACGAGGTTCGCCGACAAGAGCTTCAGCTTCGACTTGCGCGTCTGCTTGCGCAGGAAGTCCACGCCAAGGTTGAGGTCTCGCGCGCCCACGGCCATGGCGGTGGTGCCCTGCGCGTCCATCTGCGCGAGCAACAGCTCCGCGCGTGCGCGTGCGTCCGGAGCGCCGCCGCTGTCCCGGCTCCTGAAGAGCGCGTTGCCCGCGTCCAACACGAGGACCGGTACGCCCTTGGCGCGCTCCTGCTCTATCGTGACTTTTCTTCTGGCCAGACCGCCAGACGGGTTGTGTCGTCAACCACAGGGGGCGATTTCGCCCCCATTGTCTCCGGTGAAGAGCAGCACCAACTGCTTGGGCGCCGCGCCCGCGACAAAGGGCACGAGCAGGAGCGCCAGCGCGGCGAGCCGCAGGGGACGGAAGCTCACTTCTTGCCGCCCTTCTTGGCGGGGGTCTTCGCCTTGTCCAGCTCGGCGATGCGCTCCTTGGCCGTCTTGGCCGCGGAGGCCTTGGGGTAGCTCTTCACCAGCTCCTCGAGCGCCATCCGCGACTCGTCCTTCATCTTGAGCTGGGCGAAACACTCGGAGGAGCGCAGGTAGGCGTCCGGCGCGGACGGCGTCTTCGGGTGGTCCTGCACCACCTTGCCGTACTCGAAGAGGGCCTCGCGGCACTTGGACTCGGTGAAGTACGTCTCACCCAGGCCGTAGTGGGCCTCGCCCACGAGCGGGTCCTTGGTCCACTTCTTCAGCAGCTCGGTGAAGAGCTGGCGCGCCACGAGGACTTCGCCGGCCTTCGCCCGCTCCTGCGCGAGCGCGAGGAAGTCCTTGGGGTTGGTGGGACGCTGGAGCTCCTCGGCCTTCTTCTTGGCCTCGGCCTCCTTCACGGCGGCCGTGCCCTGCAGGGCGAGCAGCTTCTGGTCCTGGGCGCCGAGGGCCGTCTCCAGCTCGGTGATTTTGTGGAGGTAGGTCTCCACCTGGCCTCGCAGCTGGGACAGGTCCTCCATCGTCTTCTGGAGCTGGACGCCGATGTCCGCGTCCTTGCGGCGCGCGGCGGTGTCCAGGCCATCCAGGGCCTTGGTGACCTCGGCGACCTTCTCGTCGATTTTCGGCAGGGTGGCGGCGAGCTGCTCGCGCGCCTCCTTCAGCTCCGCCTGCATCTGCGCGGAGTCGGTGCCGAGCCGGTCGACCTTCGCCTCGAGGGCGCGGCCACGGTCAGCGGGATAGAAGCAACCAGGGAGCGCCAGCAGCGCGAGCAGGACGAGCCTTCGCATGGGGCCGGCATCTTACGGCCAAATCGGCGCTTCGTCCGGACTTCTCGCAAGGCCCTGGCACCCCGGCCCGGCCGCCTGCCCTGTCAGCGACTGCCGCCGAGGGGAGACAGGCGTCCGGCGGCGTGTGCGCAGGCCACGCGGAGCCGGCCGGGGTTGAGGAAGAAGGGGACCGTGCGGGCCCTGCCTTCCTCCAGGGATTCGAGGGCCCGGCGGTACTCGACGGCGGCCTCGAGGGGGCGACGGCACTGCTCCAGGAGCAGCCCCAGCAGGTAGCGCGCGGCGGCGTGGTCCGGGTCCAGCGAGAGGCAACGGCGCAAGTCCCGCTCCGCCACCGCGTCGGAGACACCCGAGGCGGCTCCGTCGAGGACACAGGCGAAAAGCAGATCGGCTTCGACGGAGGCTGGCGAGGGCAGTGCGGTGACACGGCTGGCGTCGAGGGGATTCGAGGGCTCCCGACCCGCTCCCGACGCGGACGTCCGTCCCGAGTCGAGAGGGCTCGACGGCTCGCGGCCCGCTCCCGACGCCGACGAGCGCCCCGCGTCGCTGGGATTCGCAGGCTCCCGGCTTGCTCCCGACGCGGACGTCCGTCCCGAGTCAAGGGGGCTCGACGGCTCGCGGCCCACTCCCAACGCCGTAGCACGACCCAAGTCGAGGGGGCTCGACGGCTCGCGGCCCGCTCCCGACGCCGTAGCACAACCCAAGTCGAGGGGGCTCGACGGCTCGCGGCCCGCTCCCGAAGAGCGCCCCGCGTCGCTGGGATTCGCAGGCTCCCGGCCTGCTCCCGACGCCAAAGAGCGCCCCGCGTCGCCAGGATTCGCAGGCTCGCGGCCTGTTCCCGACACCAAAGTACGCCCCGCGTCGCCGGGATTCGCAGGCTCCCGGCCCACTCTCGACGCCGAGGCCCGACCCGCCTCGATGGGAATCAACGACGCTCGGCTCGCTCCCGACGCCGAGGTCCGGCCGGAATCCCGTGCGCCCGACCGCGCTGCGCCCTCGGCCGCCGATGACCGGCCTGGAACACCAGGGGCCGTGGCCTTTCCGAGGGAAGCCACCGGGACCTCGTTGCCAGGATGCGGCGCCCCCTGCCCTGCTCCGGATTCTTCGACGCGGACGTGAAAGAAGGCCGCCGCCGTGCGCTCCACCCGCAGCGTCGGAGGCACCTGGAGCAACGGCTCCGACGCGGACAGCACCAGCGTCCCCCCGGGCGCGAGGCTGTCAGCCAGCGTCGCCACCGTCCGGTGGAACGACTCCACCGTGAAGTAGATGAGGACATTGCGGCAGAAGATGACGTCGAAGCGCCCCTCGCCCACCGGCCGGGGATAGGGCATGTCCATCAGGTTGTGGACCTGGAAGCTGGCGCGCTCACGCAGCGCCGACACCAGCGCCAGCCTCGAGCCCATGGGCACGAAGTAGCGCTCACGCAGCCCCGCGGGCACCCGGCGCAGATGCTCCGGAGCGAACGAGAGCGCGCACGCCCTCCGCAGCGCCGCCTCGGAGATGTCCGTCCCCAACACCGTGCTGCCAGGGCTCGCGCCTGCCTCCGCCAGGAGGACGAGCAGCGTGGCCACTTCCTCGCCCGTGGAGCAGCCCGCGCTCCAGATTCGGAGCGGCCGTCCCCCCGCGCGCGCCACCAGCGGCGCCAGTACCCGCTCCCGGAAGTCGGTGAGCTGGACCTCGTCTCGGAAGAGGTCCGTCTTGTTCACCACCACCGCGGAGATGAGCCCCTCCAGCTCCGCCGCGCCCGACGGAGACTTGAGGAAGGCCAGGTACTGGTGCGGCGTCAGCCCACGACACCGCTCCACCAGCCGATCATCCAGGCGGCGAATCTGAGGTCCGCTCAAGGCCATGCCCGTACGCGCCGTGAGGAAGGCGCGCACGGAAGCCCATGGCGCGCCCGGAGCACGCACTGGCGGCTCAGCGCCCCACTGCGAGCGACTCACCCCGGGCCAGTCGCGCCAGCGTGGCGGCGACTTCGTCCCCATGGATGAGGTGGTCCACCGCCTTGCGCTCCACCGCCGCGCCGGGCATGCCGAACACCACGCAGGACTCCTCGTTCTGCGCGAGCGTCAACCCTCCCGCCTGACGGATGGCCAGGAGCCCCTCCGCGCCGTCCGCGCCCATGCCCGTCAGCACCAACCCCACCGCCCGGCGGCCGTAGGTCCTGGCCGCGCTCTCCAGCAGCGTCGTCCCGGACGGCATGTGCCCGTCCCGCTCCACGCCCGCCTTGAGCGCCACGCGCCCCCGGAAGGGAATCATGGTGTGCAACCCCGGCGGGGCGATGAGCACGTGCCCCGGCATCAGCGGCTCACCGTCCTGCGCCAGCCGCACCTTCAACCGGCTCGTGTTGCCCAGCCACCCCGCCAACGACTCCGCGAAGGCGGCGTTGATGTGCTGGACGATGACGATGGGCGCCGGGAAGTCCGGCGGCAACTCGGAGAGCATCCGGTACAGCACCTGCGGTCCGCCCGTGCTCGCGGCCACCACCACCACGCCCATGGACACCGCGGGCAGCACCGACGTCGTCACCCGAGGAGGGGTGATGTTCCCCTTCTGGGAGCGGCGCAGGTGGCGGATGACGCGCACCGAGGAGAGCAGCTTGATTTCCCGCACCAGGTTCCACGCCTCGGGGCCGGCGTCGATGGCGGGCTTGATTTGCAGCGCGAGCGCCCCCAGCTCCAGCGCGCGGTACGTCAGCTCCGGCGCCTGCGAGCGCGGGTCGGCCGTCAGCACCAGGATGGGAGTGGGGCACTCGGCCATGATGTGCTCGGTGGCCGTCAACCCGTCCATGACGGGCATGTCCACGTCCATGGTGATGACGTGAGGGCGCAGCTCCTTGGTCATCTCCACGGCCTGCTTGCCGTCCGCGCAGGAACCGACGACCTCGATGTCGGGGTCCTTGCTCAGCGCCTCGCAGATGAGCTGTCGGCAGATGAGTGAGTCATCGACCACCAGCACCGACACTTTCTTGCCCATGCCCTGTCCATACCCCGTACGCGAGGTGGCGAGTATAGCCAATGCTCGCCCTGTCCTCAGGAGGTTGAGAGGGGACCCTTCAGGACAAGAGCCGGCCCACCACATCCACCAGGTCCTGGCGCACCAGATCGCCCTTGGTGATGTAGCCGTCCGCCCCGGCCGCCAGCCCACGCCGCCGGTCCTCCTCGCCACCACGGGTGGTGAGGATGACGACGGGTAGCCGGGCCTGGGTGGGGTGCCCCTTCAGGCGCCGGGTCAGCTCCAGACCGTCCATCCCCGGCATCTCCAGGTCCGTCACGACGAGGTCCACCGACGCCCCTTCCAGGGCGTCCAGCGCGTCCGCACCGTCGGCGGCCATCACCGTGTCGTACCCCACGGCCTCCAGGAGGTTGGAGATGAGCTCCCGGGTGAGCGGCGAATCGTCCACGACGAGGATGCGGCGTCGCCGGGACTCAGCCCCGGGCACGGCCGAGCGGGGCAGCTTCAGGGGGGAGGTCCCATGCGCGCTGGCGGTGAGCCAGGCGGCGGACAGGACCATCGCGAGCCTCCCGTCCGCCAGGGACGTGGCCCCCGCCAGGTGGCCGAACCGGGCCAGCACGCCACGCAGGGGGAGGATGGCCTGGACACGCTCCTCCAGGACACGGTCCACCACGACGGCGGCGGCGCCGCTCTGGCTGCGCACCACCAGGACGAGTTCGCCCTCGCGCACCTCCCGCTCCGGAGCAAGGCCCAGGAGCGAGCCCAGGGAGGCCAGCGGGAGAACCCTGCCCTCCACCAGCAGCGAGGGCCGGCCGGCCACCTCGCACAGGTGCACGGGCTCCACCTTGAGCGCTCGCGAGACGTGGGTGGCGCTCAGCGCGAGCGTCTCCTGGCCCACCTGGACGAAGAGCAGCGGAGCCACGGTAAGGGAGACGGGGACGCGCAGCTCGAAGATGGTGCCCCACCCGGGCGCGGACTCCACGCCCACGTCCCCGCCCAACCCCTGGAT
>NZ_JABUMQ010000283.1:0-15029 GCF_013336645.1 Myxococcus sp. CA039A
GGCCTGGGGTCCTGGCCCAGAATGATGCGGCGCTCCTGGAAGGCGGCGGCGACGCCTGGACCCCCGCCGAGCAGGCCCACGGCGATGGCCAGGGCGAGGCTCAATTCGAAGCCGGGGACCCCGAAGAGGGGGAGGAGGACGAGGGCCGAGCCGCCGCCCGCCAGCAGGAGCAGGGGGGCCAGGACGGCCGGGCGGCGCGACAGAGCGCGGGCACGGGTGAGGACTTGCTCCATGGCCTCACCTATACTCCCCAGCCGCATGTCCGAACAGAAGACAGGTCCCGAGCACCGCCAGCACGGGCGCGCGCCCATCGAGCTGAAGGTCGACTACAAGAAGCTCAACTCGTTCTTCGCGGACTACACGAAGAACATCAGCAAGGGTGGCACGTTCATCAAGACGAAGAAGCCGCTGCCCATCGGCACGCGCTTCCTCTTCAAGCTGACGGTGCCGCACCGGGAGGCGCCCTTCGAGTTGTTGGGCGAGGTGGTGTGGTCCAAGGCGGACGGCGACGAGCCGGGCATGGGCATCCGCTTCATCTACAGCAGTGATTCGCAGCGGGTGGAGTTCGAGACGGTGGTGGAGCGGCTGATGTCCGACAGTCTCGGGCCGGAGCTCACCGAGAAGTTGCTCAACAAGCCGCTGCATCCCCAGCATCCATGAAGACGCCTCGTTGGCTCGCGCCCCTGCTCCTTCCGCTGCTGCTGGGCGCCTGCCAGCAGGAAGCGCAGGGCCAACAGCCTTCCACGCCTCCGGCCCCCGTGCGACCGCCTGTCACCGACGTCACCTCGAAGGACTATGTGAGCCCGCCGTTGCCGCGTGCGCATGTGCGGCTCAAGGACGCCTTTGGCGGGGTGCATCGGGTGGAGGTGGAGGTCGCCGCCACGCCGGATTCGCGTCAGCGCGGGTTGATGTGGCGCACGGACCTGGCGGAGGGGAAGGGCATGTTGTTCCTCTTCCCGTCGCAGGAGATGCAGGGCTTCTGGATGCGCAACACGCTCATCTCCCTGGACATCATCTTCATCACCTCGGACCTGCACATCGCGGGGGTGGTGTCGCGCGCGGTGCCGAAGACGCTCGACTCGCGTTCGGTGGGCGCGCCCAGTCAGTACGTGCTGGAGGTGCCCGCGGGCTGGGCGGAGAAGAAGGGCGTGCGCAAGGGCGCGCAGGTGGAGTTCGAGGGCGTTTCGACCATCAGCATCGCCCCGTGACTTCGGTGTTCGTTGCCCGTGCGTGACGTTGCGCGCGCGTGACGTGATGAAGAAGTGACGCACTGAACAAGCCGCTGCCACATGGCCTCCTCAGGATGCGCTCGCGCCCGGACACGCTCGTGTCGGGCGCGAAACCCCTGGAGGAAGTGCTTCATGTCTTCACGACTGCTGCGGCTCGCGACCGGCGCGATGCTTCTGGGTAGCACCCTGTCCATCACCGCTTGCGAAGGTGACACGGGCCCCGCCGGTCCCGCTGGCTCGAATGGCCAGGACGGCTCGGATGGACAGCCCGGCACCCCTGGTGACGATGGCGACCCCGGCGAGAACGGTGGACCCGGCCCCGCGGGCCCCGGTTCCCAGGGACAGCCCGGTCCCGGTGCCGTGACGCGCGCCCCCGGTGTGGAGGGCGGCACTCCACTGTCTTCCGTCATCGCGCTTACGTTCCGTGGAGACCTGGGCACCGGCGCGACGAACCTCGCGGAGTACGTGAAGGCTCGCGTGGACCAGTTCGTCGCCGGCTCACTGCCGACGCCGCTCGTCTTCCCCTTGCCTCCCGCGTCGACCGACTCGGTGCGCACGGTGCCGGGCCTGTTCTCCTCCACGGTGATCAAGTGGATGGACCCCATCACCTTCAGCAAGACGGGTGCTCGTTTCGGCGCCAACGTCGACTACATCGCGTTCTTCGGTGACGGCTGGTCCGCCCAGGGTAACGCGCCCCAGTTCAAGGGGAGCGGCTCGGCGGGATGGATGTGGATCAACCACGAGTACATCTCCGGCACGAAGCCCCGCGTCGGCACCGCGCCCATCGGCCAGCACCTGGACTTCGCGCGCTTCCTGCGCAACAGCGGGACTCTGTCCAACTCGGTGACGGATGGCACCACGTGGCAGGACGACGCGCTCATCGCCTACAACAAGGAATGGAAGAAGCAGGTGGGCGGCACCTGGATTCGCGTGGTGCAGGACCCGGCCACCGGCGAGTGGGCCGTGGACCGCAACGCGGGCAACCTGCGCTACGACGCCTCCAGCACGACGCTGGCGAAAGTCGTCGGCATGACGCTGTCCGGCGTGGACCGTGACGACTCCGGCGCCGACCTGGCCGCGGGCGTGGTCGCCGGCACGCACTCCAACTGCTCCGGCGGACAGACGCCGTGGGGCACCATCTTCACGGGCGAGGAGAACGTGCAGGGCGTCTACGGCGATCCGGAAGGCGGACTGTGGACCGGGAAGAACGACTGGATTCCCAACGCGCCGGGCATGGTGACGGGGGCTCCGCTCGCGCCCGACTTCTCGTCCCCCACGTCGGGCGACATGATCAGCTCCGACTCGCGCTCGTCGCACCGGAAGGACGGCTACGGCTTCCTCACCGAAATCGACCCGGGCCAGCCGGCGGACCTCTGGTACGGCAAGGACGCGTCGAAGCCCGGCGCGGGCCACCGCAAGCTCGGTGTCATGGGCCGAGCCCACTGGGAGAACGCGGCCTTCGTCGTCGACGCGAACTGGAAGTTGCTCGTCGACCAGCCCATCGTCATCTACGGCGGCGATGACCGCCGAGGCGGTCGCATCTTCAAGTTCGTCTCCAGCCGTCCATACACGGCGGGCATGACGAAGGCGGAGATTCGCGCGCTGCTCGACCAGGGCACGCTCTACGCCGCGCACTTCGCCGGCCTGGACAACGGCACCGGGGACACGCTGGTGGGCGGTGTCATCCCCACCGAGCAGGCGCCTGGACAGGGGCGCTGGGTGGCGCTGAGCCTGGACAGCGCGGACCTCGCGCCGAACGGCGAGGCGCTCGGGCAGCCGACGATGACGGTGGGCACCGCGCTGCGCGACGTCAGCTACAACGCCATCGGCGGCTTCACGGATGACGACCAGGTGCGCAAGCTGCTGTGGACGGCGGCGAACAAGGTCGGCGTCATGGAACTCAACCGTCCCGAGGACCTCGAGTGGAACCCGAAGGACCCCGGCGGCACGCCGCTGCTGTACGTGGCCTTCACCGAGCACGGCGACCCGACGGCGCTGGACCAGCAAGGCCGCGTCGCCACCGCCACGCGAGGGCCTGATGGGGCCTGGGTGACGAAGGCGCGCGGTGCCACGGACAACCGGGCGACGGACCGGGTGGGCTCCATCTTCGGCATGCGCGAGGCCAACCCGGCGGCACCGGGCGGCTCGCGGACGTTCACCTTCTTCCGCGTGTGGAAGGGCGAGACGGCGGCGACGAGCGCCACGCCGGAGTTCTCCGCGGCCAAGCCGGACAACCTCGCCATCGACCGTGACGGCGGGGTGTGGTTCGGCACCGACGGCAACTTCGGCGTCAACAAGGTGGCCGACGGCATCTACTACCTGAACCAGAGCCCGGCGCATCGGGACAGCGCGTACTTCCGCAAGGCCTTCCGCGTGCTGTCCATGCCGAGCGACGCGGAGGCCACCGGCCCCGCGTTCAGCGCGGACATGAAGACCCTGTTCGTCAGCGTCCAGCATCCGGGCGAGGACAGCTACAGCGTCTGGCCGTAGTCGCGCGCCCGTCCAGGAGAACGACACCGATGCCCATCATCTCGAAGGGAGGCGCCAGAGGCGTCCTCGTCCTGTGCCTCGCGCTGGGAAGCCTGCTCGCCTCCGCGGGGGTGTGGAGGCAGCGTGGTTCCACGCGCATCCCCGAGCCTCCCTTCGACCCGCTCGCGCAAGCCCTGGCGAGCGGGAGCACCGTGGCCAACCGTGAGGCCCCCATTCCGTCCATGTGTTACACGAAGACGGAAGGTGTCTCGAACCCCTGTTGGACGTGCCACACCGGGGGCGTCGGCTTCAACGTCATGGACGACGAGTCGCTGCAGGCCGAGTACGCCTTCAGCGACGTGGGCCTGCTGAACCAGTGGAGCAACCTCTTCGTCGACCGCACCGCCGCGCTCGCGGACATCTCCGACGACGAGGTGCTGAAGTACATCCGCGAGGACAACTACGCGTCACTGCGCGAGTCATTGCTCCAGCGTCCCGGTGGATTCAAGGGCTGGGTGCCGGACCTGAACCTCTCGCGAGGCTTCGACGCGGAGGGCTTCGCGCTCGACGGAAGCGGCTGGCGAGCCGTCCGCTACAAGCCGTTCCTCGGCACGTTCTGGCCGACGAATGGAAACACGGACGACGTCTTCATCCGGCTCCCGGAGGTGTTCCAGCGCGACGCCGACGGAAGGCTCTCGCGAGACGTGTACCGGCTCAATCTCGCCATCCTCGAAGCGGCGATGACGATGGACCCCGGGCTGCTGGAGGTGGTGGCGGCGCGGCGACGGGTGGAGCCGGTGGACGAGCGCTCGGGGGGCGTGGATGTGAATGGGGACGGCGTGTTGACCTCCGGTGTCGAGGAGGTGCGCGGCCTGCCGAAGACCTACGCGGGAGGCGCCGCGAAAATCGCCGTGCGCCGGGACTTCTATCCGCGCGGCGTCGAGTTCCTCCACACCGTGCGGTACGTGGACCCGGATGCGCCCACGTTGTTGTCGGCGCGCATGAAGGAGGTCCGCTACTCGCGCAAGGACGAGGAGTACGCGGGAGACCAGGTGATGGCCTTCTATGCGGCGGAGCAGGAGAAGAAGATGCGCAACCGGCTGCCCGCGTTCCCTGGCACGCCCGAGCTGGGGCTCATCAACGAGTTCGGCTGGCGCCTCCAGGGCTTCATCGAGGACGCGAAGGGCCGCTTGCGGGTGCAGACGTTGGAGGAGCACGCGTTCTGCATGGGCTGTCACACCAACCTGGGCGTGACGGTGGACCAGACCTTCGGATTCCCGCGCAAGGTGCCGGGCAGGGAAGGGTGGCGGCATCAAGACCTGCGCGGCATCCCCGACGTGCCACAGGCGGGCCACGCGAAGCCGGAAGTGCTCACGTACTTCGAGCGAGTGAAGGGCGGCGACGAGTTCCGCGCGAACGAGGAGTTGCTCACGCGCTTCTTTCCGAAAGGCACGGTGGATGAGACGTCCGTGCGCCGGGCCGCGCGAGGAGGGGACAAGGACCTGGCGTGGCTGCTGACGCCGTCGCGCGAGCGGGCCGTGGCCCTGGGCCGCGCGTACATGGTGCTGGTGCGCGAGCAGGGCTTCACGAAGGGCCGCGACACGCTGCTGGCGCCTCCGAGGAACGTGCTGCCCCAGGTGGAGAACGGCTCCACGGGACTGGAAGACGCGGGCCTCATCTTCGAGGACGGTCGCCTGCACCTCGCGTGGGAGTGAGCCGGGCCTACTTCGCCGTGTGGCGCTCCACGAGCTCGGTGGCGCGCAGCAGCAACTGCTTCATCGTGACGGTGCCCAGGAACTCGCCCTGTGCATCCGTCACCACCACGGGGTCGTAGACGGCCTCCGGCGCGCGCGCCATCGCCAGTCCGACGAGCGCCGTCACCGCCATCTGGTCCTCGACCACCAGCGGAAGCTCTTGCCGCCCGCCGCCCGCCGCGAGGCTCCGCCGTGTCACCAGCGTCTGGGGCCGCGCGCCGTCCAGCACCACCACGTGGTCCACCTGCGGCGCATCGCGGAAGAGGTTCGTCACCGCCTCTGACGTCGCCTTCGCATCGGCCGTGGCCCGGCGAATGACGAGACCTCCCACCGTGCTGTCATCCGCGCGCTCGCGCAGGAGCAGCGCGCGCATGGCCACGCGACGTCGCGTCTCGAAGGCCTCCGTGGGACGTCCGGGAATCGGCGCGGGACGGGCGAGCAGATATCCCTGCGCGTGACGGATGCCCAGCCGCAGCAGCACCGTCATCTCCTCCCACGTCTCCACGCCCTCGGCGATGAGGATGGCGTCCACGCTGGAGGAGAACGCCACCAGCGACTTCACCAGGTGCTGCCGGTAGTCGTGCAGGTGGATGTCCCGCACCAGGGCCTGGTCCAGCTTGATGAAGCGCGGCACGCAGTGCACCAGCGTCACCAGTCCGGAGTGTCCCGCGCCGAAGTCATCCAGCGCGAGCCCGAAGCCCTGCTCCGAGCACTCACGCGTCAGGCGCTGCAGCAGCGCGCCATCCTCGATGACCGCCTTCTCGGTGAGCTCCAGCACCAGATGTCGAGGCCCCAGCCCGTGGCGCTCCAGGAGCGCCAGCGTGGAGCCATCCCCGAAGCGCGGGTCGCTCAACACGTCCGGACTCACGTTGAAGAAGAAGGGCGCGCGCCGCTGGTCCTCCGGCAACGTGGAGATGCGGCGCAGCGCGGACGTCCAGCACGCGCGCTCCAGCTCCCACGTGTAGCCCGACATCCTCGCGTGCGTGAACAGCTCGTGCGGTGACTCGAGCGTTCCCTGTCCGCGCGACAGCACCTCGTGTCCGATGACCTCGCCATCTCGCAAGTCGACGATGGGCTGGAAGGCGGAAGTCACCCCGGGCTCGGAGCCGTTCCACAACCAGAGAGGAATCGGACCGGGCTGTCGGACGAGGGGGTGGGTCATGACGGGGCAAATGTTACCTGACGGTACCCACGTCTACAGTTCATGCCTGCGCACTACCGTCACAACTCTTACTCAGCGTACGAGCCGACGGCCTCCCCCCGGCTCGATTGGCCCTGACATCCGGGGAATCCTGCTCATGGGACGCGAATTCGAGAATCCGCGCCTGCTTCAGAGGGCCCCTCCTCGACGGGTTGGACCGGGTTGACAGCCGAGGGCGACTCCGTCCGGACGGGCTCGGGGACCTGGGCCAGCGTCGCCTGGGTGGCCACCGCGTCCAGGCTCTGACCTTCTTCCCACTGCACGGAGGACAGCGCGCGGAACCGACGCGCGAGCGATGACAGCTCCGCGGCCTTGAGCTGGGCCTGTCCACTGCGCAGCGACAGCAGTGCCACGCGCGCGCGCTCCAGCAGGGCGACTTCCGCGCGCAGCCTCGCGAGGATTCGCTCGCGTCGCAGCTTGAGTTCTCCCAGCCGCTCGACCTCTTCCGCCAGCGACGCGGCCGCGGACTCCAACTGTCGACGCGCCACCGCATCCGTGCTGGCCTTGGCGCTGCGTTCCAGCTCCGCGCGCTCGGCCTGCAGCTCCGCCTGGGCGCGCTCCTCGAGCTGCGCTTCCACGCCGGCCCACTCGGAGGCCAGCTCCACCGCGTCGCGAGTGATGCGCGCCAGCGTGCGGGCCAGCTCCTCTCGCGCGGGCTCTCGCGGCAACAACGCGAGCGACTGACCGCACTGGCGATACAGCGCGAGCGCGCGCTCACACTGCGTCCGGAAGTCACCGGCCAGTCGGGGAATCAGCTCCTCGGCGCGGGCCTCCACGGGGTCCGCGGTGAGGGCCAGGTGCGCGGCCACCGAACTCAGCCCCACGAAGAGTCCCAGGATGGCGCCCGTTGCTCCCGCCGCGAGCAGCGCGGGCGTGGCCAGGTCCGCCAGCCGCGCGGAGAACACGCGGGCAATCTCCACGCCGCCCAGCGTGAGCCCCGCGCTCAGCAGCGCGCCGAGTCCCAGGTGCACGAGGGTGGGGCGCGCCTCCGCCACCTGTCCCTCCACGCCCTTTTCGCTCAGCCGCGCGCGCACCAGCAGAGAGCCCGCCGCCGCCGCGCTGCACGCCACCGTCCAGGCGGGCGCCATTCCCAGCGCATACGGCACCGCCGTCAGCACCACACCCAGTCCCCCCAGGAGGATGCGGTCCCAGCGGTCTCCCTGGGCACACGCCAGCACCACGGCGGCGGGCACGAGCCAGGCCAGCGGCAAGGGCAGTCCGATGCGAGCGGTGACGAGCTGCAACAGGCCCGCGCCGGCCCCCGCGGCGAGGGCGCGCGTCACGGTGCGCTCAAAGGCTTCGCGGTGGTGCAACTGCAAAATGGTGGCGTTCATCGACACTCCGGACCCGGAGGAGGCCCAAGGGACTCCCCCTTTCACGTACGGGCGAATTAAAAGGTCTGCCAGATGAAAGCCCCCCCTGTCCCCGTGGTGATGCGCGCGCTGGTCCTCAAGGCCTATGACGGGCGGCCGGAATCCCTCCAGGTGGAGCGCCGCGCCGTTCCCCGACCTTCCGCGAAGCAGGTGCTGGTGCGCATGGCGGCGTCGCCGATCAACCCGGCGGACCTCCAGTTCGTGCGGGGCCAGTACGGGGTGCGCAACGCGCTGCCCACGGTGCCGGGCTTCGAGGGCAGTGGCACGGTGGTGGCCTCGGGAGGCCTGGCGGGGCAGTTGCTCGTGGGGCGTCGCGTCGCGTGTGTCGCGCCCGTGGGCGGAGATGGCCTGTGGGCGGAGTACGCGGCGGTGCCGTTGCAGCAGTGCATCCCCCTGCGCGCGCACATCACCTTCGAGCAGGGCGCCAGCCTCTTCGTGAATCCCTTCACCGCGTGGGTGCTGATGGAGCGCGCGCGCGAGGGCGCGCACGTGGCCCTGGCGCAGACGGGCGCGGCGAGCAGCGTGGGTCGGATGCTGGGCGCGCTGGCGCGGCGGCGAGGTGTGCCCATGGTGCACGTGGTGCGGCGCGCGGAGCAGGTGGAGCTGTTGCGCGGACTGGGCGCGGAGCACGTGCTGAGCAGCGACGAGCCGGAGTTCCAGGAGCGGCTGCGCCTCATGTGTCACCAGCTCAAGGTGTCACTCGCCTTCGACGCGGTGGCGGGGCGACTGACGGGCCAGTTGTTGGGCGCCTTGCCCGAGGGCGGTCGCGTGACGGTGTATGGCGCGCTGTCGGAGCAGGAGTGCCGCTTCGACCCGGGCGACGTCATCTTCGGGCGCAAGACGGTGGACGGCTTCGCGCTTTCTGAGTGGGCGCGCCGGGGCTTCGGCCGCGAGCAGCTCAAGGCGCTGATGGGCGTGCCGTCCCTGGTGGGCCGTGAGCTGGAGACGCCGGTGCGCGCGCGGCTGCCGCTGGAGTCGGCGGGGGATGCGGTGCGCATCGCCTCGGCGGACATGACGTCCGGCAAGGTGCTCTTCATGCCGGAGCAGGGGTCGATGGTGTGAAGGCCGCTCAGGCCTTGTCGCGGGAGATGGGGCCGAGCTTCGCCTTCGTCACCCGCAGGTAGTCGGCCGGCGCCAGCACCAGCTGCGTGCCGCGAACGCCCGCGGACACGGCCACCTCGTCGAACAGCTCCAGCGTCTCATCGACGTAGACGGGATAGTCCTTCTTCCCGCCGATGGCCGTGCAGCCGCCGCGCACATAGCCGGTGAGTGGCTGGAGTTCCTTCAGCGGCACGGTGTCCACCTTGCGATCTCCGCTCAGCCGGGCCAGCGCCTTGAGGTCCAGCTCCGCGTTGCCGGGCACCACCGCCATCAGCACACCGGTGCGGTCGCCCCGCGCGACGAGCGTCTTGAAGACCTGCTCCGGTGGCATGCCCACCTTGGCGGCCACCGACTCCGCGGAGAGGTCCTCCGGGTCCACCTCGTAGTCGCGCAGCGAGTACTTCACGCCCAACGAGTCGAGCAGCCGCGCGGCGTTCGTCTTCATGGCCTCAGACTCCGAGCACCGCGGCCGCCGCCTTCACCCGCGCGAGTGCGTCCTCGGGCGTGGTGCCCACCGCGGACAGGTGCCCCATCTTCCGGCCCTTGCGCGCGTCGCGCTTGCCATACAGGTGCAGCCGCACGCCGGGCAGCGCCAGCGCGTCCTCGAACCGGGGGCCGCCTTCGCGCAGCCACAAGTCCCCGAGCAGGTTGACGATGGCCGCCGGACGCACCACCTCCACCGAACCCAGGGGCAGGTTGCACGCCGCGCGCACCGCCTGCTCGAACTGCGAGGTGAGGCAGGCCACCTCCGTCGAGTGGAAGCTGTTGTGCGGACGCGGCGCCAGCTCGTTCACCAGCACGGTGCCGTCGCGCAGCAGGAACAGCTCCAGCACCAGCAGGCCCTCCACCTGGAGCGCCTCGGTGATGTCGCGGGCCAGCTCCGTGGCTCGTTCGGCGACGCCGGCCGGCAGCGGGCCGGGCAACAGCGACCACGCGAGGATGCGCTCCTCGTGGTGGTTGAACGCGGGCGGGTACACCGCCAGCTCGCCCTTCGGACTGCGCGCCACCAGCACGGACAGCTCCGACTGGAGGTCCAGCGCGGCCTCCACCACGACGGAGCGCTCACCCAGCTCGCGCCATGCGGCGGGAGCCTCGGCGGGCGTCTTGACTTCCACCTGACCGCGCCCGTCGTAGCCGCCCTCGCTCGACTTCACGAAGCACCGACCGCCCAGCGCCTGGATGGCCTGGGCCAGCTCGTCGGCCGAGTGCGCCTCACGCCACGGCCCCACGGGAAAGCCTCCCTTCGCGAGCCAGCCCTTCTGTCGGCCTCGGTGCTGGATGACGTGCAGCACGGACGCGCCCGGACGCATGGGCGTGTGGCGGGCCACCGCCTCCAGCGTGGCCAGCGGCACCTTCTCGATTTCGAGCGTCACGGTGTCGCAGCCCTTCGCCAGCTCCTCGGCGGCGGCGATGTCCGCGAAGGAAGCGGTGAGGCAGCGGTCGACGACGGAGCGCGCGGGGCACGTCGCGTCCGGGTCCAACGCCTGCACCTGGAAGCCGAGCGTGCGCGCGGCCAGCGCCATCATCCGCCCGAGCTGCCCCCCACCGAGGATGCCAATCGTCCCGCCGGGGAGCACCACGCGAGGGCTCATGACAGCTCCCGGTGGGCCATGACTTCGTCGGTGCGCGCCTTGCGCCAGGCGGCCAGCCGCTCGCGCACCTCCGGGTACTTCAGCGCGAGGATGGCCGCGGCGTGCAGGGCGGCGTTGGCCGCGCCCGGCTTGCCAATGGCCTGCGTCCCCACGGGCACACCCTTGGGCATCTGGACGATGGAGAGCAGCGCGTCGATGCCGTTGAGCAGCGTGGTGGGCATGGGCACGCCGATGACGGGCAGCAGCGTCTTCGCGGACACCATGCCCGGCAGGTGGGCGGCGCCACCGGCGGCGGCGATGATGAGCGACAGGCCCCGCGACTCGGCCGTGGACGCGTACTCCATCATCCAGTCCGGCGTGCGATGCGCGGAGACCACCCGCACCTCGTGGGGGATGCCCAGCTCCTTCAGCACGTCGATGCCCGGCTGCAGGTACTCGAGGTCACTCTTGCCGCCCATGATGACCCCGACCCAAGGGGTGTTTCCGCTCGCCATTCGGTCCACGCCTCCGTGCCTCCAGCCGAAGGCGGGAGGAACGCGGAGATAGGGCCGGGCGATTCCGACGGTCAACCTGGAAGTCACCCTTCGCGCCCGCGTGCACGGTGGGTGCGCTCGCTCGCTTCGACTCACTCCCCACTCAAGCCACGCATTCCCTGTGTGCTCGTCTGGCGCCTTTCAATCCAGTCATGTCAGATTATTCCGATGAAAATCCCCCTCCATCGTGTCGTCGTTCATCGAGCGTTCGCTCCAGGACTTCTCTGTGTCCTGGTGGGCCTGGGCTGTCAGGCAGGGGGCGACGACACCGCGCCGCCCGTGCGTGGACAGGCCGTGGTGGCTTCGCTGGACTCGCCATCCTCTCTGCCCACGAGCCACCATCAGATTGTCTTCAGCGCGAGCGGCCCCATTGACGGGATGCACTGCGTCGCCATCGACGAGCCCCAGGATTCGAATGGCTGGAGTGACAACTACCTGTGCTCGCCGACGGACCTCGGCTTCGTCTGGGTCCACGCCGACGAGTTGCCCCTGCCCCTCATGCGTTGCACTCCCGTGACGGAGCGCTCGGAGCCCGGGAGTTCGTGGGCCGAGAACTATCTGTGCATCCCTCACGAGTCTCCGCTCACCCTGACCTGGTCCAGCGCGGGGTCGTTGCTTGGCAAGGAGTGCGTCAGCTTCAACGAGCCCCAGGACCCTCACGGGTGGAGCGACAACTACCTCTGCCTGGAGGCGCCGCTGGTGATGCGCTTCAGCGCGTCTGGCCCCATCGAAGGGATGACCTGCACGCTGATGAACGAGCTGGCCGACCTCGCGGGAGGGTGGGGGGACAACCATCTCTGCACCAACAAGGACATCGGCCTGCGCTGGACCATGGACGGCACCTTGCCGGCCGGGGCTCGCTGCAACCCGATTGTCGAGAGCGCGGAGCCGGCGGAGACCACGTGGCACGACAACTTCCTGTGCGTGCCCGAGGAGGCGGAGGCGATGTTCGCCTTTTCGTCAGCGGGGCCGCTGCTGGGGCCGGACTGGCTCTGCACCCGGTTGCTGGAGACGGAGGACCCCCATACCTGGGACGACAACTACCTCTGCTACCGCGAGGTGCCGCTGGCGTTCCAGTTCTCCTCCGCTGGCCCCATCCAGGGCAAGGCGTGCACGGCCATCACGGAGACGACCGACGTGGCGGGCACGTGGAACGACAACTTCCTGTGCGCCGAGCGCGACGTGGGCCTGCGCTGGAGCGAGACCGGGGCGATTTCGGGCATGCGCTGCACGCGCATCCGCATGTCAGGGGAGACGGGGTGGGATGACAACTACCTCTGCGTGCCGCCGACGTCCGCCCTGAACTTCGTGTGGTCTCAGATGGGCCGCTACGCCAACAAGATCTCCGTGCCCTTCGCGGAGCCCGCGGATCCTCACGCCAACTGGATGGACGCGTACCTCTGCTACTAGCCGTCCCCTGAAATGAAACACCCCGCCTCCGCCCGGCGCTGTCGAGCACCGTGCGGGAGCGGGGTGGGGTGTCGGGCCCGAGTGAGGCGCGGGCCTCGAGGTCAGTAGGTGGAGCCCACCTTGCCGAAGCCGCGCAGCGCCTTCACCTTGGACTTCTTCGTGGCGGAGCGGACCTCCTCTTCGCTTCCGGCGCTCTCGTACTCGTCCAGCGTGGCCTGCTGCTCGGCCAGGTCCGAGGCCACCGCCGCCGGGCTCGCCACGGTGCTGGCCTCCTTGAACATCACCTGGTTCTGCTGGATGTAGCCCTTGGCCTCGTCGCGGCGGCCCTCGCGCAGGGCCTCGGCGGCCTTCTGGAGGTTCTGCGCGCTGCGCGCCCGCACCGCGTACACCGTGGCGTCCTTGTCCTGCCTCGCGACAACCTCTTCCTGCCGGTCCGTCACCACCGCGGACAGGGCGGCGCCGTTCTCCACGCCCACGTTGCGGATGAGGTCGGTGTAGTTGAGCGTCAGGTCCGTCACCCGCACCGTCTGGCCCACCGCGTCGCCCGTCGTCGACAGGCGCACGACGACGCGCTCCAACTGGCCGGCGGAGAAGTTCGGCAGCGAGACCATCACCTGGTTGCCGGACTGCCGCGCGTTGTAGCCCAGCACCTCGCCCAGCACCGTGCCCGAGGGCAGCGTGAAGGTCAGCGTCACGTCCCGCGCCACCGTGGTGGAGGCCTGCTGGAGGTCCTTCTGGAAGAGCGCGGCCAACTGGCCGGCGTCCTCCAGGTAGCCGTACGCACCGGCGCCGTACTCGGCGAAGCCCTGCATCAGGTCCTCGTTGAAGTCGGTGCCCACGCCAATGGCGCTCACCGTGATTCCCGTGGCGCGCAGCTCGCGCACCTGCCGCGTCAGGCCCTCGTCGTCGGTGATGCCCTCGGTGGGCTGGCCGTCGCTCAGGAGGATGAGCCGGTTGACGCCGAAGCCCTCCTGCGCGGTGGACAACTGGTAGCGGCCCGCGGACAGGCCCGCGGAGATGTTGGTGCCGCCGTCATCCCAGATGCCATCCACGTACTGGAGCATCCGCTCGCGCTGCGCGGGCGTGGCCGGCGCCGACGGAAGGCTCTTCACGTCCGAGCCGTAGTGGACGATGGCCAGCCGGTCCTCGTCCCGCAGCAGCCCCACCAGGTGCCGCGCGGCCTGCTTCGCCTGCGCCAGCTTGTAGCCGCTCATGGAGCCCGACCGGTCGATGACCAGCGCCAGATTCACGGGGCGGCGCTTGGAGCCGGGGACCTCCGCGCCCATCAGGTCCACCGTGGCGAAGACCTCCGAGCTGCCCGCGGGCACATACGGATGCGACAGGCGGCTCGTCATCGTCAGCGAGCCGGGCGTGCCTTGCACGGGGAGGGGAGGCGTCGGAGGCGGCGTCTTCACCTCGACGACGGGATCCGTCCTCGGGCGGGTCACCTGGGGCAGGCCCAGCACCAGGGCGGTGAGGGCCAGGCCACCGGCCAGGGACAGGAAGAGGACCGTTCGATTCATGAGGCAGGGCTCCTTGCGCGGACGACGCGGGCCCTGCCTTTACGAATCAAGCGCGGGAAAAGGTCTACCTCCCGCACACGAAAGTGTCACCCACCCTGCGCGCTGATGTTCCCGGCGCAGAAGAAGGGCGAGTTGTTCTCGCCGAAGGTCCGTCGGTAGAAGTCCTCATCCGCGGAACGCAGCGCGTCGAGCGTGTCCTCGTCCAGCAGCAGCGAGCGGCAGGTCATCCGGCCCGGCAGGTCCGGATTCACGTCGGAGGTGTCCTTCACCTCGCACGCGTCGGAGCTGGCCCCGTCGATGCACGGCTTGCTGCAGTAACCCATCGCCGGCGCCGTCGGGTTCACCGCGCCATCCTCGGTGCGCGCGCGGGGGTAGTCCTGATCCCGCACACAGATGAGGTCCTCGCACTCGACGGAACCAAAGGAGATGAAGTCCTGGCGGTCCGCCACTTCACTCTCCAGCACCGGCATGGTCTTGGTCGGCGAGTTCTCCTCGGGCAGCGCCTTCCGGACCAGGGTGCACGGCTTGCCAATCTCGCTGCTGACCTTGCATCCCCCGAGCAACAGCGCGGTGGACACGAGGAAGGCGGCTCGCACGGACATCTTCATGAGACCTCGACAAGGGGGAGGGGGCACGGGGGGCCCACGACTAGCGCGCCCAGGGTAGCACAGCACCTCCGGGTGCCAACGCTCACACACCGCGGTGTCCACTCTGGAATTGTTCAGGAATACCGGAGAGATACAGAGTAGACAGGCATGCGCTGGGCGGTTGCTGCTCGGGAATACGACCGATAGGATGGCGAAGCGAAGAGTCGCGCTGAACCCCCGGTGGAGTCTTTCCCCCC
>NZ_JABUMQ010000284.1:0-14984 GCF_013336645.1 Myxococcus sp. CA039A
AGGGTGGGATTCGGAGGGGTCGGCACGGCCATGGGACGCTCCTTTCCAAGGGAAGCCAGGGGCTTCCATGACGGTAGGCACGCATCCCCAGGCGCGCGCGGTGCCTGTCCATCCCCCGGAAGTAGGAATGGCAGCCACCACTCCGCACCCCACCCTGCTGGCAAGCAGCCAAGGGGGCTTCCACTCGGACGGTCGGCCCGGGCAAACTACGTCCCGACTTACGGCCTCTAGTTTCTCAAAGGCCGATAACCGCGGCGCGCCGCACCACCCGAGAGAACGCGATACATGGCAACTGGTACCGTGAAGTGGTTCAACGATGCGAAGGGCTTTGGTTTCATCGTGCAGGACGGTGGCGGTGAGGACGTGTTCGTCCACCACACGGCCATCAACATGGATGGCTTCCGCACGCTGCAGGAAGGCCAGAAGGTGGAGTTCGAGGTCGGCCGCGGCCCCAAGGGCCTGCAGGCGCAGAACGTGCGCGCCGCCTGAAGCGTTCCGACACGGTGTTCCCTGAAGCCCGGCTTCCGCGTGCGCGGGGTCGGGCTTCTTCCTTTTGCTGTCCTCAAGTCCCGCGCGCTTTGCGAGGCTGCCAGGCCATGCGCCTGCCCCGCTTCCCCCGAGTCATCGGCTTCGACGATGCGCCCTTCGCTCGCCGCGCGGGCTCCGCGGTTCAGCTGGCGGGCGTGGTGTGCGCGGGCACGCGCTTCGAGGGGCTCGTCTGGGGACGCGTGCGGCGCGACGGCTGGAACGCCACGCGCGAGGTGTGCCGGCTCCTGGAAGGCGGCAAGTTCCTCCCGCAGCTGCACCTGGTGCTGCTGGACGGCATCGCCTTCGGGGGCTTCAACGTCGTGGACCTGCCGGAGCTGGCGGCGCGTCTGGGCAAGCCCTGCGTGGCGGTGATGCGGCGGCCTCCGGACCTGGACGCGGTGGAGCGCGCGCTGCGGCGCCTGCCTCGGGCTGATGCGCGCTGGGCCAGGCTGCGACGTGCGGGCAACATCCATCAGGTGGGCGGCTTCACCTTCCAGGTGCGGGGCGCGGAGCCCTCCTTCGTCGCGGACGCGCTCGCGCTGGTGACGGACAAGGGCCGCGTCCCAGAGGCGCTGCGGCTGGCGCATCTCATCGGCTCGGCCGTCCTCACCGGTGAGAGCAGTCAGCGCGCCTGAGTCATCCCGGACTCGACTGCACATCCGGCGTGGAGCATTCGCGTTGGCGTGGAACGCGCTGTGGGGTGGCGGCAATGTTCCGGCGTACCGGGTCTGTCTCGACACAATTCCTTTCGACTATTCCAGGGCGGACAGAGTTGCTGGGGGTGGTTTCGAGCGGGCCCCGATGTTTGTTATTGTTTGCTCTCCCTAGGAGGGAGGGCCCATGTTCGAGGTCACCAACGATACGAACCGTCGCACGGTCACCGTTCGTCTGAAGGGCTTTGTCCGACCCAATGAGATGAAGGATTTCGCCACGGCCTATCGGGCCGCGACGGATGCGTATGCGGGAGGCCGGCACCTGGTGCTGGCGGATATGCGGGGGTTGAAGGCGCTGGAACCGGAGTCCGCCACGATTTTCGGAGAGGTGGTGGCCTACGGTCGTCAGCGAGGCTGTCTCATGTGCGCGCATGTGTCGGATTCCACCATCGCCCGGTTGCAGACGGCGCGAGTGGCTTCCGAGGCCGCGCCCAACGACGACATCACCGTGGATTGTGTGTCCCTGGAGGAGGCGGAGCGGCAGCTCACCAAGGCCCGCACCCGCCACTTCCTGGTGAACGAGCAGGCCGCCGCGCACGCTCGCTGACGTCTCGTCCTACCCGCGCGCGACCCCCTCCTCGACGCCTTGTCTTGTCGCGCGCGGTTGTCTTCACAGCCTGTTTCGACCGCGCGGCTCGCGCCGTCTGGCGATAGCCCTGCACCGGGACAACCGCTCACGGAGGTGACTCACTTCCGGCGCGGACGCGCATGCTCCAGGTATGCCCGCACCAGCGGGGAGACAGGAAGTCTCAAGGCGGTGTCCAGGTCGATGAACGCCGCCCAGGTGACCTCCCGGTCATCGATGGTGAGCGAGGGCTCGGAGTCCACGTCCAGCTCCAGGAAGCGGACATGGTCCTCCTTGTTCTCGGAGGTGCCCACGGTTTCGAAGGCGGGCCGCAGCGACGCGGGGTCCACGCGCACGCCCACTTCTTCGTGCAGCTCTCGGGCGCCGGCCTCGGCGGGGGACTCGTGCGCGTCCATGCCGCCGCCCGGCATGCTGAGCTGGTGCTTGTAGGAGTTCTGGAGGAGCAGCACGCGCCCCTCGTGCCAGACACCCACGAAGACGCCCTGCGTCCGGGGGTGGCGCACGAGCCAGTACACCCGCGCCAGCGCGTACGCGGCCCGGTAGCCCGTGCGCGCGAGCGCATCCACCCAACGCTTCATCGACGGCTCCAGGTCCAGGGCATCTGGCTGTCATACCAGGAGCCGGTGTCCGCTCGCGGCCCCGGGGTGCGCGCGTCCACCTATCTTGCCCGCACCTCGGCGGGCACCTGGGGCAACCAGCCCACTTCCAGCACGCCCCACAGGCCCAGGAGGATGGCCTCCGCGGCGTCGTGGCGCAGTGAGGTGGGCCTCGAGGCGTGGGACCAGTCGATGACCCGGCGGGCAAGGCCATCCGCGGCGTCCTTGGCCTGGCCTCCGCTGCGCTGCTCGCGTGCGTAGAGCAGCCGCTCTCGCCAGTCCTCGGCGGAGACACGCAGCACGGGCAGCGCGCGGCGCAGGGCCTCTTTCTCCCAGACGTCGGCCACCGGCCCGCCGCCTTCGAGCACCAGGAAGGCCAGCGGCCCGGTGCCCGCGAGCACGGAGGGCACGGCGCGCTTCAGGCGCGACTGGCTGCCGAAGTTCTGGGAGCGGTAGTTGCGCAGGCGGCCGTCGCGGCCATAGAGGGCCAGGCCCGAGCGCAGCCCCAGGTCCACCGCGAGCAGGCCCGGCTCAGGGGTCGAGCCCATCGCGCCAGGTGCAGCGGTAGGTGACGTCCTGGGCGGTGAAGTCGCGCACGGTGACGAGCGGCTGGACGGCGCCGGTGGCGCGCAGGCCCGCGCGCAGGGCGCCCTGGGTGAAGTAGCGGATGGGGCCCGCCTCGTTCATCCAGACGTCGACCTCCCGGGAGGTGACGTCGTCGACGCGGGCCTCGGTGTAGTTGTTGCCGGAGCGGAACATCTGCCGCGCCCGGCCCACGCCGCGTCGGGGGCCCAGCAGTTGGATGACGCTGAAGAGGGCGCGGCCCATGACTGTCTCGCGGTAGCCGTCCACCATGCGCTCGCCGAGCAGGGCGTAGCCGACCTCGGGCGGCTCCTCGGGGTGCAGCTCGCGGGCGGTGACACGGACGGCGGAGCACCAGGTGTCGAAGCCGTAGGCGGGCTGGAGTTTGCTCTCCAGGTCCAGGCCGACTTCCCGCAGCCGTTCCCTCAAGGCCGGCGTGACACGTCCCGCGAGCCCGCGAACGAAGAGGCCTTCGAAGGTGTGCTCGAAGACGAGCTTCTCCGGCATGTTCACCAGTGTACTCCGGTCCCATAAGCTGTGGCAGCGGGGTACGGAATTCCATGGGTTTACAACGAGAGCTGGCCGTCATGGCCATGAATGCAACGCCGTTGCCGGGCAAGACGAACTTCCTGGAGGAGGTGGGTATCGCGACGCCGGTGCCACGCATCCGGGGTTCGATAGGGGCGGTGGCGCGCGAGCCGTTCCTGGCGTTCGACAACAAGCGGCTGTTCGACTTGTTGGTGGCGTTCACCATCGCGGACTTCCCGGATGGCGCGGGGTGCTCGGACTACTTCAATCCGCACAGCCCCTGGTACAACGTCTTCTATGGCGCGTATGGGGTGCGTTCGTACAAGCGCGACGGCAATCCGTGGGGTTTCCGGAGTGACGGGCGGCCGGACGTGGAGGAGATGCTGGAGATTCCGCGGCTGGACTACAACTTCCTGACGGCGGGGGAGTTGGGGTGTCCGGCGTCGCGGATGTGCTTCGAGGTCCGCGAGGTGACGACGGGCCGGCAGGGTGCGTGGCACAGCGCGGACGTGGCCTGTGTGATTCCCAGCGGGCTGCACCGCACGGAGGACGCGGACGCGCCGGACCTGAGCTACTACGCGGTGTTCGGGATGCCGGAGGAGGACTACCTCGCGGGTGGCCGGGAGAGCTACGAGCCGGTGGCCATGCGAGGCCGCATGTACTGGCGCCCGGTGGCCGACCGGCTCACGCTCGTCTGGGGTGGACTGTGCCCGGACACCCCTGAAGGCCAGAGCCTCATGCACGGCATCATCGACGCGATGACCCCCGTGTACACGGGCGGCTGAGGTTTCGAGCGCTCACGAGCAGACAGGTGTCCGCCCATGACCTGGGCCGCACCGAAGCCTGTAGGTACCCTCGTCCGCATGACTTCGCGGGCACGAAGAAAGAGCTGGGCTCTCGCGCTCGTCCTCATCGGATGCGGCCTGCTCTCCTGCGCTCACGTCGATGAGGGCAGCGGTGGCGGCTTCGGCCGCAACAGCGCGGAAGCGCGAATCACCCACCTGATTTCGGATGGCCAGTTCGCGCAAGCCGAAGCGCTCGTGGCCGAGTCCACCTCGTCGGGACTCATTGAGCAGTCCGCGGCGACGGCATTTCGCCGACAGATTGCCGACCTCTCCATGAAGCTGGGAGAGATACCTGCCCGGCTGCAGCGCGTGCCGAGCTTCCCTTCCCGGCTCAAGGACTTCACGCGGCATGAACTCCAGAAGATGTATGACGCGGAGAACTTCAGCATCGGAACGAAGAAGGAGCTTCAGACCGCGCTGAAGCTCTTGAAAGATGTGGCGAAGGACAACTCCCGATTGCTTCAGAAGCTGTGAGCCCTCATGCACCCGAGCCCCCACGAACTGCTGGAGCTACTGTCGGAGGCGAAGCGCCTGGAATGGGGCAGCGAGGAGCAATTGCGACTGCTCGAACGCTTGCGAACCCAATGCCCCGCCCATGTGCCAGGGCTGCTGCTCTCCAGCCGGGCTCTGCTCTGGGGGAAGGAAGACCTCGCGGACCCCGCCACCTTCTTCGCGGAGGTCGAGCAGTTGCTCCTGGGCGCCGTCGACGCCTCGGACAGAACGCCTGAGGCGCTCATCGGACTGGCCCGCTTCAAGAGCGTCGTCCGCGACGCACCCCTGGAGGCGGAGGCCCTCTACCGAGAGGCAGCCACCCGGGCGTTGAACGTCCTCGAAGAAGCCTGGGCCGGCCTCATCGAGTCCCTTGGGGAGCAGGGGAAGACCGAGGGCGCCGCGACCACGGCCACCCTCGCCCGTACGCTGTTCCCTGACTCCAGCGCGCTCGCCGAGGCGCGCAAGTTCGCGGGCCTCAAGGACTGAGCCGGACACCGGGCCCGAGACACCCACGCTCGGGCCCGGCGCTGTCGTCACGCGGCCGGGCTGGGCCCGGGTGACACGGGGGCTTCTTCGGGCACGGGCGCCTCCGCCTTCGTCGTCCTCCAGAAGCCGACCTTCTCCATCGCCGCGAACACCACCGGCACCACCAGCAGCGTCAGGAACGTCGAGGTGATGACGCCACCAATCACCGAGATGGCCATCGGCGCGCGGAACTCCGAGCCCGTCCCCGAGCCCACCGCCGTCGGCACCATGCCAATCGCCATCGCCGCGCTCGTCATCAGAATCGGACGCAGCCGCCGAGGCCCCGCCTTCATCAGCGCCACGTCAACCGAGTCCCCCTCACGCAGGTGCTGCAACGCACCGTCGATGAGCAGAATCGCGTTCTTCGTCACCAATCCCATCAACAGGATGACGCCAATCATCGCGCCCATCGACAGGTGGTAACCCGTCACCACCAACCCCAGCAGCGCGCCCACCAGCGCCAGCGGCAGCGACGCCATGATGGTGAAGGGGTGCTTGAAGGACTCGAACTGGCTCGCCAGCACCATGTAGATGAAGACGAACGCCAGACCGAACGCCAGGCTGAAGGCCTCGTTCTGCTCATCCAGGCTCTTCATCTGCCCGTCATAGACGATGGCATAGCCGGGAGGCAGCGGCGCCACCGCCACCTGCTCCCTCAACGCCTTCGCGATGTCGCCCAGCGCCGCGCCCTTCGCGAGCTGCGAGTACACGGCAATCTGCCGCTCCCGATTCTCGTGCTCGATGACGCTCGGCCCGTCCCGCAGCTCCACCTGCGCCAGGTCCGACACCGGCCTCAACCCGCGCGGCGTGTACACCTCCAGCTGCCGCACCCGCTCCGGCGTGCTCCTGTCCCGCTCCGCCAACCGCACGCGGATGTCCGTCTCGTTCGTCCCCTCGCGCAGCTTCGCCACCACGTCGCCGCTGATGGCCAGCCGCAACTGCGTCGCCAGCCCCGCCGCGTTGATGTCCGCGTCGCTCGCGCGCGCCCGGTCGATGCGCACCTGGAGCTCCGGCTTCGGCGGGTTCGCCTCCACCCGCACGTCCTCCGTGCCCTTCAGCCCGCGAAGGATGCCCGCGACGCGCTCCGCTTCCTGATTCACTCGCGACAGGTCCGGCCCGGTGATGCGCACCATGATGGGGTAGTAGTCGCCCAGGCCCTCAATCGTCGGCGGGTCGCTCAGGTTCACCCGCGTCGCCACCAGCGGCGTCAGCAGCGCGCGCGCCTCGTCCTTCAGCACCGGGATGCCCTTGGTGCGCTGCCCTTTGCCCACCGTCAGCACGCGCATGCGCGCCTTGTTCACATCGCCGTTGGTGCCGACGATGGAATAGATGGCCGTGACTTCCGGCAACTTGCGCAGAAACGCCTCCGCCTCCGCCGTGCGCGCCTCCGTCTCCGACAGGCTCGCGGAGTCCGGCAGTTGCAGATCCACCAGGAACTGCGAGCGGTCCTCCGGCGAGATGAACTCCGCGCCCAGCCGGCTCGCCGCTCCGAAGGACAGCACCAGCACCACCACGGTGATTCCCGCCGTCGCCCACTTGTGCGCCAGCACCCAGCCCAGGATGCGCGCGTAGACGCGCTCCGTGCCGTCCAGGAAGCGCCGCAACCCCGACGCCACCGCGTTCTCCTTGTGGACCTCTCCCGGTACCCGCTTCTTCGCCAGCCGCGCCGACAACATCGGGTCCAGCGTGAAGGAGATGAACAGCGAGACGAGCACCGCCGCGGAGATGGTGATGCCGAACTGCTTGAAGAACTGCCCCACGATTCCGGGCATGAAGGCCACCGGCACGAACACCGCCACCAGCGACAGCGTCGTCGCCAGCACCGCGAGCCCCACGTCGTTGGTGCCGTTGGCCGCCGCGCTCATCGGGTCTTCGCCCTTCTCCAGCCGGTGCGTAATCGCCTCGCGCACCACCACCGCGTCGTCGATGAGCAGACCGATGGCCAGGGACAACCCCAGGAGCGTCATCTGGTTCAGCGTGTAATCCAACAGGTACATCACGAAGAACGTGCCGATGACGGACGTGGGCAGCGCCAGCGAGGAGATGAACGTGCCGCGCCCGTCCAACAGGAACATCAGGATGATGAGCACCGCCATCGCACCGCCGAAGACGAGCGCAATCCACACCTCGTGCGCGTTCTCCCGGATGAGCTCCGACTGGTCGATGAGCAGCGTGGCCGTGAAGCCCTGCCCCACCTCCGGAGCCATGTCCCGGAGCACCTGCTTCACCGCGTCGCTCACCGCCACCGTGTTCGAGCCCGGCTGCTTCACCACCTCCAGGATGACCGCGTCCTGGCTGTTGAGCCGCGCCACCGTGCGCCGCTCCGCCACGCCGTCCGTCACCGTGGCGATTTCATCCAGCCGCACCTGCGAACCCGTCCGGCTGCGCGCCACGGGCAACGCGCGAATCTCGTCCACGTCGCGGAACTGCCCCAGCGAGCGAACCGTCAGCTCGCTCGCGCCCAGCGCCAGTCGCCCCGCCGGCAGGTCCAGGTTCTCCGCGCCCACGCGCTGAGCGATGTCCAGCGGCGACACTCCCGCCGAGCGCGCCTTGTCCAGGTCCACGTCGATTTGAATCTCGCGCGTGTCGCCACCGGTGATGCGCACCTCGGCCGCGCCTTCGAGCTGCGCGAGCGCGGGTTTGATTCGGTCGTCGATGAGCCGGCGCAGCGACTGCGACGGCATGTCCGCCGACACGGCGTATGTGAGGATGGGCGTCGCGGAGAGGTCCACGCGGCCCACCACCGGCGCGTCCGCCGTCTGCGGCAGCTTGTTCGCGATGCCGGCAATCTTGTCGCGCACCTCCTGCACCGCGCGGTCCACGTTGGTGGACAGGGTGAACTGCACCACCACCGTGCCCAGGTTCTCCCGGCTCCAGGAGTGAATCTTGTCCACGCCGCTGATGCCCGCGACGGCGTCTTCCACGGGCTTGACGACCTGGGTCTCGATTTCACCCGGACCCGCGCCCTTGTAGACGGTGGTGACGACGACGACGGGGAAGGACACGTCCGGATACAGGTCCGTGCCCAGGCGCCCCAGGCCCATCAGTCCGAGGACGATGAGGCAGAGCGACAACATGGCCGTGAACACCGGCCGGCGAATGGAGACGTCGCTGAGGAACATGGACGGCCTCCCCTTACTTCACGGTGACGCGCGAGCCCTGTGACAGGCCCGGCGTGGGGTGGTCGATGA
Source organism: Myxococcus sp. CA039A (assembly GCF_013336645.1). Lineage (NCBI taxonomy): Bacteria > Pseudomonadati > Myxococcota > Myxococcia > Myxococcales > Myxococcaceae > Myxococcus > Myxococcus sp. CA039A. The sequence continues at coordinate 8,587 of NZ_JABUMQ010000284.1, forward strand.
CGGACTCGAGCGGCGAGCGGGCCAGCACCACCACCTCGCGCTCACGCCGCTCCAACACCTGCACGTCCACACGGCTCACCTCGCCGCCGCTCCCCACCACGAAGACATGGTCCCCGTTGGAGGATGACAGCGCCGTGCCCGGCAACACCCGCGCGTCCTGGTCCTCGCCCAACAGCAGCACCGCGCGCGCCAGCGTGTGCGCCACGAAGCGGCCATCCGCGTTGGGCACCGACAGCTCCACCGGCACCCGGCGCGTGGCCGGGTCCGCGGAAGGGAGGATGGTGCGCACCGTCGCGTCCTCGGTGAACACCCCCGCGCTCCCAATCGACTCCACCCGCACCTTCGCGCCGGGCTTCAGCCGCGAGCGCAGCGACTCCGACACCGTCGTCTTGAGCAGCAGCGTGTCCAGGTTCTCCAGATTGAACAGCGGCGTGCCCGGCCCCACCGTGGCGCCGGTCTGCTCGGGCGCGTCGATGAGCGTGCCCGAGAAGGGCGCGCGCAGGTCATGCCGCCGCCTCGCCGCTCGCGCCTGCGCCAGCTGCGCCTGCGCCGCCAGCAATTGCGCCCGAGCCTGCGCCGCCGTCGCGGAGGTGGAGCGGTTCTGCAAGTCGCTCACCCCGCCTTCCTTCTGGAGCGCCTCGTTGCGAGAGGCCACGTCGGACGCCATCGTCGAACCGGCCTCCGCGGCGGCCACCGCCGCCTGCGCCTGCGCCACCTGCGCGTCGACGATTTCCACGTCGAGCTGCCCCAGCACGTCGCCCTTCTTCACCGCCGCGCCCTTGCCCAGCTTCACGGCGGCGAGCCGGCCCCCCACCTCGAAGCCCACCTGGAGCGCCTGCGCGGGGAACAGCGTGCCCGTCACCTCTTCGCGGGGCGCGGCTCGCACCGTGCGCGTGGCGACCAGCTTCACCGTGGGCGCCGCCGCGTCCGTCTTCGCGACAGCGGCCGGCGTGGAGGAAGCATCCGCCTTGCTACAAGCGGGCAGCGACAGCGCCGTGACGACGACACCCAACGCCGCGAGTGCGCGCGGGGCGGAAGGTTTCCAGGTGGGGTTCACGGGCGTTTCCTCGGGGTGTGGCGGGTCTTCGCGCGGGCGGGAGGCCGGCGCTGGGAAGTCGTGGGGCGCTTGGCCCGGGAGACAACGGGCTCGGACACGGGCACGGGCACATCGAAGCGGGGCAGCGTGCCGCCCTCGCACAGGCGCTGGAGCGTGTACGCCCAGGCGGACAGGTCCGGCTTCTCCGGCAGGTGCACCATGCGCTGGGACAGGAGCACGTACGCGCCGACGATGACGGAGGCGAACAGCTTCGCGTCCATCTCCTGGTCCGCCGCGCCCGCCTCCTGCAACCGCCGGAAGTCTCCCGCCACGCGCTCCACCTGCGCGTCCGTCATGCGCCACAGGAGCGACTCGAAGGGCGTGCCCTGACTGCCGCTGAGGAGCACCGAGACGACGTCCCGGTAGGACCACATCAGCTCGAGCGACTCCAAATCGAACGCCGCCTCCAGCTCGCAGAACTGTTGATAACGCGCGCTGCGCTCCAGCCTGTCGCGCGGCCCCATCACACCCTGCTCGCGGAAGTGGCGCTCCACCTCCGCCATCCGCAGCGTGTTCACCTCGGTCAGGCGCGACTCGAACAGGGCCAGCACCTCCGCGAACAGCGCCTCCTTCGAGGGGAAGTGCAGATAGAAGGCGCCCTTGGAGAGCCCACACGCGGCGGTGATGTCCTCGATTCGCGCCCCGCGCAGCCCCTTGCGGGCAAGCTCCGCTCGGGCCGCGGTCATCAGGGCTTCCCTCGCATGAGGGTCAGCGGGTCTCGGCATGGCGGACCCGTTACTAACCCGGCGGTCATTAATGGCGCAACTTGACTGAACGGCGGGTCAGAAACCCGGCGGTATTCCAGCCCCAGCGCCCGGGTCAGCCCTGCCGCGCACCACCACCCACATTCATCAGGGCGGTGCAGAGCGGACACGCCGTGGGCCCGTGGGGCACGTCACGGCGGTGCAGGTCCAGGACGGCGCGGGAGATTTCCGCCAGCTCGCGCCGCACCTCGCGCCGCGCGCCCTTCACGCGGGCAATCTTCAGGTTGTCGTAGCTGGTCGTCTGGTGACGCATCCACGCGATGACGGCGGCCTCCGCGCGGCGCTCCACGGGGATGCGCTCCGTGCGGGCCACGGTGCCGCTGCCCACGGGCGTGGCATGCGCGGCGACGAGCACGGCCAGACGCTTCGCATGGGGCAGCCACGCGGGAGAGAAGGCGAGGAAGCGCAGCACGGCGTTGGCGAAGTCGACCTCGTACTGCTCCTGCTCGCGGGCGCGGCGCTCGCGGCCGGCGGCCAGCTTCTTCGCGTAGGCGGGCGTGGCGCGCTCGGAGTCCAGCGCGGCGCGGGCCTGATGGATGTGGGGTTCGGGGGCCCACACGCCCCGGGAGAAGAGCTTGCGGCCCACCTTCTCCACCACCGTCCAGGTGGGGCCGGCGGCCTTCACACGGCGGGTGAGGCCGGCGTCACCGGGGGGCAGCAGGGCCCAGCCCTCCGGCACGGTGAGCACGCGTCCATCCGGAGCGCGCACGCGGCGAGGGTCGGGGGTGGGAGCGAACGTCAGGGATTCAGGCATGGCGGTGTCTGGGAGCGCGGCCTCATAGCACGGGAGGGTCCAAACCCTGCTAAATGGCGCCTCGCGCCGTGGGTGTGGCGCGGGAGACTCTCTTCGCGTGGGAAGTGCCGGCATGTCCCTCCTCAAGCTCACGTTCCTCGGCACCTCCGCCGCGCAGCCCACGCTTCACCGCAACCTGTCCGGGCTCGCGGTGAAGGCGGACACGGACCTGCTCCTGTTCGACTGCGGCGAGGGCAGCCAGCGGCAGATGGTGCGCTTTGGCACCGGCTTCACGGTGGACGCGGTCTTCTTCACGCACTTCCACGCCGACCACTACCTGGGAATCATCGGCTTCCTGCGCACGCTGGGGATGATGGGACGCGAGCACGCCATCCACCTGTACGGCCCGCCCCCCGCGCGGCGCCTCTTGCACCAGGCGGTGCACCTGGGCGTGGAGGCCATGTCCTTCCCCATCGAAATCCACGAGGTGAAGGACGGCGACGTCATCCGCCGCGACGGCTACGCGCTGCACGTGGTGGGCGTGGACCACCGCATCAACGCGCTGGCGTACGCGCTGGTGGAGGATGGCCGGCCGGGGCGCTTCAACGTGGAGAAGGCGCGCGAGTTGGGCGTGCCCCCGGGCCCCAGCTTCGGCAAGCTCCAGAAGGGCGAGGCCGTGACGCTGGAGGACGGGCGGACGGTGAAGCCGGAGGACGTGCTGGGCCCTCCGCGCGCCGGACGCCGGGTGGTCATCTCCGGAGACACCCGGCCGTGCGCCGCCGTGGTGAACGCGTCGAAGGACGCCGACCTGCTCATCCACGAGTCCACCTTCTCCGATGACGAGCAGGAGCGGGCCCAGGAGACGCATCACTCCACGGCCCGGGAGGCGGCATGGGTGGCGCGCGAGGCGGGAGCGCGGCGACTGATTCTCACCCACCTGTCCAGCCGCCACGACACGGACCCCGCGAAACTCCTCAACCAGGCGAGGGAGGAGTTCAAGGGGCCCCTGGAAGTGGCGTACGACGGCCTCACCCTGGAGCTGCCGCTGCGCGACGAGTAGCGCGCGTCAGCGGCGGCTCCTGTCGGGGACAGCGTTACTGGACCTTGTCCGCTTCGGCGCGCAGCGCGGCGGCGGACTCGGCGTCCACCTTCTGCAGCAGCTCCCACTCCATCTCCGCGTCGCGGTTGATGTTGCCGCCGTCGGCGCGGACGCCCGGGTCATTCAGCTCCTGGGAACGGCCTCCGGAGCTGGCGCTCTTGGTCTCCGTGGCCAACTGCTTGTGGAACTCGATGGCGCACTGGCCGGGGCCACGCTCTGTCCCCTTGACGTGGTAGCGCACCTGCGTGGTGCCCAGCGACGAGGGGGCGCCGTGCATCAGCCACTCGGACGTCGCCTCGAAGCCCTGCGCGCCCACGCGCAGCGAGTAGCCCTTCTCCTTGAGGAGGGCCAGCGCCTGAGGCCACACCTCGGCCATGGGCTTGCGGTACACGTGGGTCCGCGTCTTGTCGTGCAGGAAGGCTTCGCGGCGGCGGCCGGCGCAACCCGCGGCGGTGGTCAGACAGAGGGCGGCGACGACCAGCAGCGCGGTGGGCCCGAGCCGGGACTTGGACAGGTTCAGGTTCATGACGACTCCAGGGAACGTGAGACGCCGCAACATCCCTCACGCCCCGGCTCGTCGCCAAGTCCCCCTCTCTGACGTCAAGTCCCCCGGACAGGAAGCTTGCGTGGCGCAACCATCTTTTCGCCGCCTGCCCTCGCTCCGCGTGCGGTGCGACGGAGGGTGGGCGCGCCCGAGCCCGACACCTGGAGCAGTCGCCTGGTCCCTCCTGGAGTGAAGGGGCTGCCCGGAGCCAGTCGGTGGGATTCTCCGTGGGCCCGGGCCGCGGCGCGTCACGCGCCGGATGCTGGCCCGTGCGGTGCGGGTGCGCCAGAGTGTCGCGCCCGTCCCACGCTCGGGGCGGTCTCCCAGGCAGGTGCGCGAAAGATGCTGCGACGACTCGGCGGACTCCTCGGTGCGGTGGTCCTTCTCTCGGCCTCGAGCGGCTGCACGCGCAACACGCCGGGTGCGGAAGCCACGGGCACGTCGGTGTACGTGGCGCGGCGCATCCGCACCCTGGACGCGGCGCGGCCGGTGGTGGAGGCGCTCGCGGTGCGCGAGGGCAAGGTGCTGGCCACGGGCACGCGGGATGAGGTGCTCGCCGCGGCGGGCGTGGGCGCGCGCGTGGTGGACCTGGGTGAGGCCACGGTGGTGCCGGGCCTGACGGACTCACACGGCCACCTGTCCGCGTTGGGCCAGTGGGAGGCGACGGTGAGCCTGCTGGGCGCGACGTCCAAGGCGGAGGCCCTGGCGCGCGTCGCCTCGGCGCCGAGCACCTCGTTCCAGGGCGAGTGGCTCGTCGGCCAGGGATGGGACCAGAACGACTGGACGGAGAAGGCCTTCCCCACGCGGCAGGATTTGGATGCGAAGCACCCCGACGTGCCGGTGATGCTGGCGCGCATCGACGGACACGCGGCGTGGGTCAACAGCGAGGCGTTGCGGCGCGCGGGCGTCACCCGCGACACGAAGGACCCGGAGGGCGGACGGATTCTGCGCGGCGCGGACGGTGAGGCCACCGGCATCCTCGTGGACAACGCCATGGGCCTTGTCTACGCCGTGCTGCCCTCGCTCACGGAGGCGGAGCTGGCCGCGCAGCTCACCGCGGCGCTCTCCCGGGCCGCGCGAGCGGGCCTCACGGGGGTCCACGACGCGGGCATGGACCTGCGCACCTTCCGCCTGCTCCAGCGCTGGGACAAGGAGCGCAAGCTGCCCCTGCGCGTCTACGCCATGGCGGACGGGCAGTCAGCGGACCGCGAGACGTACCTGCGCGAGGGCCCCTACCAGGGCGAGCGCCTCACGCTGCGCGCGGTGAAGCTCGTCCTGGACGGCGCGCTGGGCAGCCGGGGCGCGGCGCTGCACCAGGACTACAGCGACGAGCCCGGGCACCGGGGACTCCTGATGATGACGCCGGAGGAGTACGAGCGGCGCGTGAGGTCCTTCATGGCGGGAGGCTTCCAGGTGTGCACGCATGCGATTGGAGACCGCGCCAACACGCTGGTGCTGGACACGCTGCAGCGCGCGGCCGAGGCCACGGGCACGCGCGACGGTCGCCATCGCGTGGAGCACGCGCAGGTGATGCGCCCGGAGGACATCGACCGGCTGGGGCGCGGCGGCTTCCTGGCCAGCGTGCAGCCCACGCACGCCACCAGCGACATGCCCTGGGCGGAGGCCCGCGTGGGCGCCGAGCGGATTCGAGGCGCCTACGCGTGGCAGCGCCTGAAGGCCTCTGGCGCGGTGCTGGCGCTGGGCAGTGACTTCCCGGTGGAGCGGCCGGACGTGCTCGCGGGCCTCTACGCGGCGCGCACGCGGCAGGACGCGCGCGGCACGCCCGAGGGCGGCTGGTACGCGGACCAGCGGCTGAGCGGCGAGGAGGCCCTGGAGGGCTTCACCGTGGGCGCGGCCTACGCCTCCTTCGCGGAGGCGCGGCGGGGACGGCTGCAGCCCGGCATGGACGCGGACTTCGTCGCGCTGTCGGTGGACCCGGTGGACGCGCCCGTCGCCGAGCTGCCAGGCGCCCAGGTGCGCCTGACCGTCGTGGGCGGCGACGAAGTCTATCGCGCGGCGGAGAAGTGAGCCCCGCCTAAACCCCTTCAGGGAAGTCGGGTTAGGGGCTGAGGGTTATGCCATGGAGGGGGGCGTCCATGGCGTGGCAGCCAAAGCACTGGACAGTGCAGCAGCTTGAGGAGCGGCGGCTTGCGGCCGGGAAA
>NZ_JABUMQ010000285.1:0-14945 GCF_013336645.1 Myxococcus sp. CA039A
GGCTGGGCGTGGGGGTGGGGCTGGTGATGTCGCTGGGCCTGGCCCACCTCTTGGGCAGCATGCTGTACGGCGTGACGGCGTATGACCCGTGGACCTTCACCGCGGTGGCGGCGCTCCTGGGCGGCGTGACGCTCCTGGCGACGTGGCTGCCGGCGCGGCGGGCTTCTCGCGTGGACCCCATCGTTTCCTTGCGCTCCGAGTGAGCACGAAAGCACCTCTCATGTCCTCACCTCTCATCTCACTGCGTCAGGTCGAAAAGTCCTACCCGTTGGCGGGGGGCCGCACCTGGGTGCTGCGCAACATCGACCTGGACATCCAGCCCGGCGAGTTCGTCACCCTGATGGGCCCGTCCGGCGCGGGCAAGTCCACGCTGCTGGCCGTGCTCGGCATGCTCGATGCCGAGTGGAAGGGCGAGTACGTCCTGGACGGGCAGGCCGTGCACGCGATGAAGCCGAAGGAGCGGGGCGAGTTGTCCCGGCGCACCATCGGCTTCGTCTTCCAGCAGTACCACCTGCTGGACAACCTGACGGTGGCCGAGAACCTGGAGGTGCCGCTGTCCTACCGCAACCTCAAGCGCGGTGAGCGCGAGGCGCTGGTGGGCGACATGCTGGACCGCTTCCAACTGGTGGGGAAGAAGGACCTGTTCCCCGCGCAGCTCTCCGGCGGACAGCAGCAGTTGGTGGGAATCGCCCGGGCGCTCATCGCCACGCCGAAAATCCTGCTGGCGGACGAGCCGACGGGCAACCTCCACTCGCAGCAGGCGAAGCACATCATGGAGGTGTTCCAGACGCTCAACAAGGCGGGCACCACCATCATCCAGGTGACGCACTCGGAGGCCAACGCGGCCTTCGGCCACCGCATCATCCAGCTGGCGGACGGCTGGCTCCAGAAGACCTGAGCAGGGCACGAGGCCACCATGCTGAGCGATGTGTCGATGGATGTGCGGTACACCCTGCGGACGATGCGCCAGTCGCCTGTCTTCACCCTGGCGGCGGTGCTGGTGCTGACGCTGGGCATCGGGGTGACGACGGCGCTGTTCAGCGTGGTGGACGCGGTGCTGCTGCGTCCGCTGCCGTTTCCGGATCCGGACCGGCTGGTGGTGATGTCCACCGATAAGCCCGGGAAGCTGCTGGCGCGCTACAGCCTGCCCAACTACGAGGACGTCGCGCGGCTCTCCACGCGGCTGCGCTCGATGACCGCGTACGGCCAACGGTTGATGAACCTCACCGGCCACGGGGACGCCGAGCAGCTTCGCGGCGCGGTGGTGGTGGGGGACTTCTTCGGGGCGTTCGGCATGAAGCCGATGCTGGGGAGGACCTTCGCGCCCGAGGAGCGCGACGCGCGGCTGGCCGTCATCTCGCATTCGCGCTGGATGAAGGCGGGCGGCGGTGAGGGCGTGCTGGGCCGCACGCTGACCCTGGGCGGTCAGCCCTACACGGTGATTGGGGTGATGCCGCCGTCCTTCGACGTGCCCGCCCACACCACCGAGGTCTGGGTGCCCTTCGACAGCCTGCCCGGCGCGGCCACGTCGGAGGAGCGCACCGAGCGGGGCTTCCGCTCCTTCGCCGTCGCGGCGAGGCTTGTTCCAGGCGCGACGCTCGAGTCGGTCCGCCACGAGCTGAAGAGCCTGAACGAGGAGCTCCTCTCACGAGACGACGCCACCCTGAAGCTGGGGGTGGTCCGCTACGCCGACTCCCTCACCCAGGGCGTCAGCCTGCTCCTGTGGGTGCTGCTGGGCGCGGTGTCCCTGGTGTTGCTGCTGGCGGCGGCCAACGTGGCGCACCTGCAGCTCGCGCGGGCGGCGGCGCGGCAGCGTGAGCTGGGCATCCGCGTGGCGCTGGGCGCCGGGCGCGGCCGGCTGGTGCGTCAGCTCCTCACGGAGAGCGTGCTGCTGGCGCTGCTGGGCGGCGTGGGCGGCGTGCTGCTGGCGCTGTGGGCCACCGATTTGTTGATGATGCTGGGGGCCAACACGCTGCCCCGGGCGGGCGAGGTGGCGGTGCATGGCCGCGTGCTGCTCTTCGCGTTGGCGGTGACGCTGACGACGGGCGTGGGCGTGGGGCTGGTGCCGGCGCTCCAGCGCTCGCAGCTCTCGCCGGCGACGGTGCTGGGGCGCGGGGCGACGGAGAAGTCGCGGGGCCGCACGCACGCGGTGCTGGTGGTGGCGGAGGTGGCGCTCGCGCTGATGCTCGTCACCGGGGCGGGGCTGATGCTGAAGAGCTTCTGGCGGATGTACCAGGCCGACCCGGGCCTGGACCCCGTGGGCGTCTTCGTGGCCCGACTGGCGCTGCCGCAGAGCCGCTATGACACGCCGGAGCGGACGGAAGCCTTCCACCGGGAGCTGACGGCGCGGCTCGCCGCGCGTCCGGAGGTCGCTGGCGTGGGCGTGGGCGGCAGCCTCCCGGCGGGCGGCTCCCTCTCGCGCTCGGGCTACTGGAAGGAGGGAACCGAGGACCCGCCGGTGCGGCCCGACGCGCTCATCAACGTCACCACGCCGGGCTTCCTGGAGGCGCTGCGCGTGCCGCTGCTCGCGGGGCGCCTGCTGACGGAGTCGGACGGAGCGAACGCGCCAAGGGTCATGGTGGTGAGCGAGCGCTTCGCGCGCGAGGTCTTCCCCGGCGAGGACGCGCTGGGCCGCCGCGTCTCCTTCGGTGGCGACGACGCGGAGGGAAACCCGCTGTGGACGACGGTGGTGGGCGTGGTGGCGGACGTGGCGTACGCGGGCGTGGAGCTGGGGCACGAGCCCACCGCGTACGTCCCCATGGCGCAGGAGCCGACGACGGACGGGCAGCTCGCGGTGCGGGCGGCGCCGGGCCTGGACCCGAGGAAGCTGGAGTCGGTGGTGCGCGAGGAGCTGCGCGCGGTGGACTCCATGGTGGCGCTCGCGCGTGTGGGCACGCTGGAGGACCGGCTGTCCTCGGACCTGGGGCAGCCGCGCTTCCGGGCGGTGTTGCTGGGAGCCTTTGGTTTGCTGGCGCTGGTGCTGGCCGCGGTGGGCATCTACGGCGTGATGTCCTACTCGGTGTCACAGCGCGAACACGAGATGAGCGTGCGCATGGCGCTGGGCGCACGCGCGGCGGATGTCCTGAGACTGGTGGTGGGACAGGCGCTGCGGCGAGTGGGGCTGGGGTTGGTGCTGGGCCTGCTCGGGGCGCTGGCGGCCCACCGCATCATGGAAGGTCTGCTCTACGGGATGGGGGCGCTGGATGTTTCGGTCTTGGCTTCTGTCTCGCTGCTGCTATTGGGCACGGCCTGGCTGGCGAGCTGGCTGCCGGCGCGCAAGGCCGCCAACGCGGACCCCGCCGCCGTCTTGCGTCGCGGCTGAGCCTCTTTGTTTCTGGCACTCTTTCTTCCTGGATGTTCCCCGTGTCCGAACCCCTCCCTGTCTCCGTCGTCACCCCTGTCTCCGCTCCCATCGCCACGCGTCCCTCGCGCATCCTCATCGCGGATGACCAGGCCGACGTGCTGGAGGCCCTGCGCCTGCTGTTGAAGCGGGACGGGCACACCATCGTCACCGCGCAGTCGCCCGCTGGAGCGCTCGCCACGCTGGAAGCCGAGGACGTGGACCTGGTGCTGATGGACCTGAACTACGCGCGGGACACCACGTCCGGGCGAGAGGGCATGGACCTGCTTGGCCGCATCCGCGCGCAGGACGCGGCGTTGCCCGTCGTGGTGATGACGGCGTGGAGCAGCGTGGAGGGCGCGGTGGAGGCGATGCGTGGTGGCGCGCGCGACTACGTGCAGAAGCCGTGGGACAACACGCGCCTGCTCGCCACGCTGCGCACGCAGTTGGAGCTGGGCCGGGCGCTCAAGCGCAGCCGCCGGCTGGAAGAGGAGAACCAGCACCTGCGGCGCGGCCAGGGCGGCCTGCCCACCATGGTGTCCGAGTCGCGCGCCATGTTGCCGGTGCGCCGGATGATTGAGCGCGTGGCGCCGTCTGGGGCCAACGTGCTGGTGACGGGTGAGCACGGCACGGGCAAGGAAGTGGTGGCCAGGCTGCTGCACGCGTCCTCCACGCGCGCGGACCGGGCCTTCGTGGCCGTCAACTCGGGAGGACTCTCCGAGGGTGTCTTCGAGAGCGAGCTCTTCGGCCATGTGAAGGGCGCCTTCACCGACGCGAAGGCGGACCGCATCGGCTGCTTCGAGCTGGCGGATGGCGGCACGCTGTTCCTGGATGAGATTGGGAACATGCCGTTGTCGCAGCAGGCGAAGCTCTTGCGCGTGCTCCAGACAGGGGAGTTGCACCCGGTGGGCTCGTCGAAGACGCGGCGCGTGGACGTGCGGGTGGTGAGCGCCACCAACGTGGACCTGGCCAAGGCGGTGGCCGAGGGCCGCTTCCGCGAGGACCTGCTGTACCGCCTCAACACGGTGGAGGTGCCGTTGCCGCCGCTGCGTGAGCGCCGCGAGGACATCCCGCTGTTGGCGTCGCACTTCCTGGCCGAGCACGGCAAGCGCTACGGGCGCAACGCGGCGCGGCTGACGCCGGGGGCGCTGGAGGCACTCCTGGCCTACCCGTGGCCGGGCAACGTGCGCGAGCTGGAGCACGCGGTGGAGCGCTCGCTGCTGATGGCGGTGGGGGACGATGTGTCCGCGGAGGACCTGCTCTTGCGCCGGGCGGGTCGCGAGGGCCTGTCGCGGCTGGAGGAGATGACGCTGGAAGAGGTGGAGCGCTACCTCATCGAGCGCGCGCTGGCGCGGCATGAGGGCAACGTGAGCGAGGCGGCGAAGGGACTGGGCCTGTCGCGCAGCGCGCTGTACCGTCGGCTCCAGTACTACGGAATCAAGGGAGCCCGGTGAGACGCAAGCGCGAGCCCTGGCCACATGACCTGCAGATGCTCGCCCTGACGTGGCTGGCGGGTCTGCCGGGAGGGGTGGTCTCGCTCGCGCTGGTGTGGACGGGAGACTTTTCATCCAAGGTCCGCTGGACGCTGTCCACGTTGGTGGTGGGCGTCTTCCTGGGTGTGGGGCTCCTGGTCCGCGAGCGGGTGATGCGGCCCCTGCACGCGCTGGCGAACCTGTTGGCGGCGCTGCGCGAGGGGGACTACTCGACGCGCGGTCGCGGCGCGCGGGTGGGTGATGCGCTGGGCGAGGTGCTGCTGGAGGTGAACGCCCTGGGCGACACCTTGCGCGAGCAGCGGCTGGGCGCGCTGGAGGCCGGAGCGCTGCTCGAGCAGGTGATGGAGGAGATTGACGTCGCGGTGCTCGCCTTCGATGTCGCGGGCACGCTGCGGCTGGTGAATCGCGCGGGTGAGAAGCTGTTGGGCCAGTCGCGCTCGCAGTTGATGGGCAAGGGGGCCGGCTCACTGGGGCTGGCGGACCTGCTGGACGGCCCGGCGCCTCGGAGGTTGTCGCGCTCCTTCGTGGAGGAGGGCGGGCCATACGAGCTGCGGCGCGGTGGTTTCCGCCAGGGCGGCCTGCCGCATCACCTGGTGGTGCTGGCGGATCTGCGGCTGGCGTTGCGTGAGCAGGAGCGCGAGGCGTGGCGGCGACTGGTGCGGGTGCTGAGCCATGAAATCAACAACTCGCTGGCGCCCATCCAGTCGATTGCCGAGGCGCTGCGCGACACGCTGTTGATGGAGCCGCGTCCCTCGGATTGGGAAGACGACGCGAAGAGCGGCCTGGGCATCGTCGCGAGGCGCTCGGAGGCGCTGGCGCGCTTCATGTCCGCGTATGCGCGACTGGCGCGGCTGCCGCCGCCGGTGCTGGCGGGGGTGGAGGTGGACGGCTGGGTGCGGCGGGTGGCGGCGCTGGAGAAGCGGCGGCCGGTGTCGGTGCGGGCGGGGCCGGCGTTGGCGGTGCGCGGGGACTCCGACCAACTGGAGCAGTTGCTCATCAACCTGGTGCGCAACGCGGTGGACGCGGTGCTGGGCGAGGCCCCGGGTGCACAGGTCTGGGTGTCATGGGCGGTGCTGACGCCGGGCGCGGTGGAGGTCTGGGTGGAGGACGAGGGCCCGGGCCTTGCGGACACGGGCAACCTCTTCGTGCCCTTCTTCACCACGAAGCCGCAGGGCAGCGGCATTGGCCTCGCGCTGTGTCGGCAGATTGCAGAGGCGCACGGCGGAACGCTGCGCCTGGAGAACCGTCCCGAGGGACGTGGGTGCCGGGCGCGGTTGAAGTTGCCGCTGGAAGCTCACGGTGCGAGCACCGCGGCGCAGGCCGTGGGCTGAGACGTCGGGCCCTCGAGCTCCCGGGCCTTGGAGACTTCAGGCCACCTGGGCGCCGGTGTCCGGCGGCGCGTCATACGTGGGCGTGAGGTCCACCACGTTCACCGTGACGAGGTGGTAGACGATGACGTTGCTCACCCAGAAGAAGATGGCGGCGTAGTGGACGTAGATGAGCGGCGAGCCGGGCCACACTTGCAGCGGGTGGTTGAAGACGTTGGCCGCCATGTAGCCGCCGAACCACTCGCCCATCCAGCAGACCAGGGCGCCGATGGCGACGCGCGTCCAGACCTTGACGCGCTGCGGGTAGAACCAGAAGTAGTGCAGGGTCCACAGCAGGCCGACGCATCCAGCCCAGAGCATCATGCTGCCGAAGGAGAACCAGTGGTACGGGGACTCGGGGTAGTACCAGCCCCAGTCCTTGTTCATCCAGCGCCAGGCCACGTTCTGGGACAGCTCCATGAACCAGAAGAGCGGTGCGACGTAGAGCACCTGCGTCATGAGGACTCGGAGGAAGCAACTCAGCGTCTTCCAGAGTCTCAGCGTGGACCCGTCGAGCGAAACCATGTGTTCCCCCCCGTGCTTCGGCCTGGGCGACCGAGGGCTGTTCATCTGACAGAACGTGATGAGTCCCATGTCTTGAAACATCGTGGGCGACAACCGCTTGTGTCCTGACGCCACGGGGGTTGCGCCGGGCTGAACGCGGATTCAGCCGTCGGCGAAGGGCCCGGAGCGGAAACCCGAGGAGACTCCGGGAGTTGACGCCTCTCGATGCGGTCGACGCCGGGCGTCAAAGCCACCGGCGGACAGCGCGTTGATATTCGACGTACTGGCCGCCGAATTTCTGGAGCAGGGCCTGTTCCTCGACGCGGATGTACCAGAAGTGGGTGAGCAGGCCGAAGGCGAGCGGCACGATGAAGGGTGAGACCGACCCCAGGGTGATTCCCAGGCCGACGAGGCTCGCGACGAAGCCCAGGTACATGGGGTTGCGGGTGAAGCGAAACAGGCCCTCGCGCGTGAGGGTGCCAGGGTCCCCGAAGGTGTTGATGTTCGTGCCCAGCTTCTTGAAGAGTCGGGCGTGCCATTGGGCGACGGCGATTCCCGCGAGCAACAAGGCGCCTCCGAGCCAGCTCCAGGGGCGCCCCCACAGCTCGTGCAGCGGGGCGGTCCTGTTCAGGAGGACCATGACGCCCATGGACGCCAGCAGGACCACGGGGGGAAGGAAGAGGGCTCGCATCGTGGATGTCTCCGTGCGTTGGTGGCGCGCAGTCTTCCGGTGCGGGGGAGCGGCGTCGTTAACCCGGGTTTACGTTGAGAGGTGTCCGTGACGACGGCGAGGGAGGTGCTGCGGGGGCTGGCGGGGAGCGCGCTGCCCGGGTGGGACGCGGTGGCGCCGCTGCTGCGCGCGAAGACGCTGCGCAAGGGCGAGTACCTCTTCCACGTGGGCGAGGCGCGGCCGAGCATCTTCATCGTCACGCGCGGGCTGGTGAAGATGGTCTACGAGACGAGCGAGGGTGGCGCCTGGGTGAAGGCGTTCGCGGGGGAGGGGACGTGTTTCGCGAGTCTGGTGGCGCTGGCGCCGGGAGGAGTCACGAGCTTCTCCACGCAGGCGGTGGTGGAGTCGCGGGTGGAGCAGCTCGACTATGGCGAGGTGCGGAGGCTGGCGTCGCGCCACCTGGAGTGGCAGCGGGCGGTGAGCCGGGCCTTCGAGGTCTATGGGCTGCGCAAGGAGAAGCGGGAGATGGAATTGCTCACGCTGTCCGCGGAGGAGCGCTACCAGCGGTTCCTGGACGAGCACCCGGACCTGGCGCCGCTGCTGTCGCAGCGGGATATCGCGAGCTACATCCGCGTCACGCCCGTGGCGCTCAGTCGCATCCGTTCACGGCTGCGAGGGCGACGGGCGTCGTGAGGCGTGTACCTACCGGAAGCTGAAGCGGGTGACCCAGGGGACGAGCTTCCGGACCAGGGTGAGCGGAGTGCTCTGGATGGCGGGTGGCATGGCGCGGAGCCAGGTGAACAGCTCCGAGATGACGGGCTCGGGCTCGTCGGAGGGGAGGTCGAGCGCTTGGAGCGTGAGCAGCTCCTTGTCGTGTTCGTAGCGCTTGAGCCGCGCGAAGAACTCCTCGGCGAGCTGGGGCTTCGAGGTCACCAGCGCCAGCAGCAACAGGCACATCTGGGACGGAGAGGTTCCCTCCTGTCCCTCGCCCATGAACTCGGTCTGTCCCGCGCTCGGGACACACGCCTTGATGAGTCGATAGGTGTTGGCGAAGCGCTTGAGCACACGAGGCGTGGGGCTCAGCAGCGGGCCGAGACAGTCGATGAACGCCAGTTCTCTCTCGCTGATGACGAGGCCGGGAGGATTGAGCTCTTCCTGTTCATTCGACGCGACCTGGGCGTGGCTGGAGGATGCGGAGGACTTCGGCTTGCCGTGTACGGATGCTGCTGCTTGCGGTGCGGCGCTCGTGGGCCACACGACCTTCATCAGGGCCGGTGAGCCCTTTTTGTAGTCCCACTCTTCCATCGGGTCGACGGTGTCTGGGGTGTCGACGACGAACCTGGGCTTCAGCTCCAGGACCGTGGCCTCTTGCGAGTGCTCTTCCGCGGAAGGACGGGCCAGCAACCCGCGCAACATGCTCGAGCGGTGGTCGCTGCTCACGGGCCGCAGCCAGATGGGAATCTGGAAGATCTTCTCCAGATAGTCGTAGGCCGTGGCTCCTGGGGTCATCGCATCCAGGGGCAGGGCGTTCGGGTCCTCCATCTTCAGCAGGTCCTTGAAGGTGTGGTTCAGGCAGCGCGCCACCCAGCGCGAGTCCACGCCCACGACGACGACGAACAGCGGGAAGGCGAGGAGCAGGTGCACGGCCTGGAGCACCTTCACCACGGTGTCTTGCGAGCAGCGGTCCAGGTCGTCGATGTAGAGGACGATGCGATTGATGGCGGGGACGTTCGGGTCCGTCTGTTCGTCGCGGTTGACCGCCTCCATCAGTCGCGACAGCTCCTCGAAGTCCCTGCGGATGAGGGCGACGAGTCCCAGGTGCTTGCGGTAGTCGTCGCTGCCGGTGCGGTTCTCGATGAACTTGTCCAGCAGCCGCGCGCTGGAGAGCTCGGCGATGGCTTGCTTCAGTTGGAGGACTTCGTCCTGGGCCTTGGCCATGGACGCTCGTTGCTGTTCCTCCGCCTGGGCCAGTGAGGCGACCTGCTCCCGAGCGACCTGTGCGGCTTCATCGAGCGGCTTGAGTCGATTCTGGAGTTCGGTTTCGATGGCCTGCTCGACTTCGCGCAGTCGCTTCTCGTTCTGCTCCCGCCGCTCTCTCAGCCACGCGGTCTGCCGCTGGAGCCAGAGCGTCACGGAGCCCACGAGTCCTGTCAGCGTCGTGAGTCCAGCCATCAGGCCCGCGAGGTCCTGCTTACCGAGTTCGTCGAGCACGAACGGGAGCGCCAGGCTCACGGCGAGAGAGACGATCAAGATGATGGCGGGAGGACGCAGTCGTTTGTTCGCGCTCCGCGTATCCAGGAGGGATGCGACGAATCCGCCGGTCTGTCGCAACTCGGCCTGGGCATTGCCGAGGGCATCCCGCAAATCGAAGGCCGTGCGTCCCAGGGAGCTGAAGCCTGTTTCAGCGAGCCATGCGGTGGCCCTCTGCTGGACACCCTCCTCAAGCTTCAATGTGGCGGGCATCAACTCGAGCAGGGTGCGCTTTTCGGAGAGGGCTTGCTCCAGCTCGACGCGCTTTGATTCCTTCTGTTGCTCCAGTTCGCCGACTTTCTGCTGCGCCAGCGCGACCTCGGCTTCCTTCGCGGTGACCTCGGCCTGCTTCTTGAGCAGCTCCGCTTCCCGCTGGGCGAGCCGTGTCAGCAGGTCATCCCGGCGTTTGCCGATTTCGGCCTCGGGCTCGTCCTGTCGCTTCCGGAGGTTGCGGAAGATGTGTTCGACGAGGCTGGCCCACAGGTTGCCTTCCGCGTAGTGCCAGGCGTTGAATTCGATCTGGATGATGTTCTTGTAGAAGGCCACTTCCCGCTGGGGACGCTGGGACTTCACGGCCCGGCCAGCGAGTTCCTCCACCCGCTTGCGCAGGTGGTGCATGAAGAACGACTTGCCCGAGCCCCAGTCTCCGAACACACCGATGGACAGCGGCGGCGCCATGGTGCGCGAGGCAATCAGCGCACTGAGCGCATCGACGTCGCGGTCGATGTCCAGGAGGTCTTCGTTCTCCCGCCCGTCGGCGTCGTAGCGAGGAGAATAGAGAGTGCGCTGAGTGTCGTTGTCCAGCCAGCTCAGGGGCGAGGCTGGTGTGGGCGGTGGTTCTGTCTGTGGGTGTCCTCTGGAGAATTTGAGAGGGATTATCCCCATCCAGAACGTCGTCTCCTCGGGATGCAACGTGGATACGAACTCGGCGAACTGGCTGCGGAGTTGCTGTCTGTCCAGTTGCATCTCGTAGAAGTCGCTGTCGTGGAATTTTGGTAGCCACAGGAACGCCGCTACGAGATGGCGCACATCCAGAAACTGTTGAGGACTATGAGGGACTCTGGTGCGGAGCTTTTCGGCCTCATGCAAGGCGCGTCGTGCCGAGGCAGTCCACGTCAGGGGAGCCTTCAGCATCTCCATGGGATGTTCCATGGATTCGAGATGCGAAATCTGAGGGGAAGCCAAGTGTGCGGTAGATAGGAGGCGAGGCATGCCGCCGGCGCTGGGCTGCTCAGCAACCCGCTTCATCCAGGTAGACACTGGGTCATCTGATCTGCCAACGGCGCCCATCAATGATGCGAAGGATATGTGGGCTCGAGCAGCGCTGAGGGACAGCGCAGAGGGGCGATCATCGGTAGCCACGGAGAGCTGGGCCGCGCGTCCAAGCAGCGTGGCGAAATCTTCGGAAACGGGGCCCATCTCCGTCACCGCACCCGTATCCATGTCCTGGAAGCGGACCATGCGCGGCCCAGAGTCCTCGGCCGCCTCGACGCTCTCATCCTCTTCCGGTCGTTGCATGTCCCCCCCTGCGCGAATGCACTGCGCCAACGATGTTGGCACCGTCACGCGCACGAAGGAAAGCCAGGCCCCCAAGTCCCTCGGAGGCAGCACCGTGGACCCCATCACCTCAGGTCCACGGTCACACCTCACGCAGCCCTACCGGCTCGTCGCGTCATCCGGTCGGGTGCCACGGTCCAGCTCATCGCGGTCCAGCGCACCGTCCAAATCCCGGTCGATGCCGATGCGCACCTCCGAGCCCTTGGGCACCACCGTGTATGTCAGCTCACTTCCCGCGAGCGCCAGTGTCTGGAGCAGTGACGCAGTGACGGTCTCCGCCGCGCGGTCCGTCTGGAACAACCCGCCGCCCATGTATGTGGCCCCGCGCGCGATTCCTCCCTGGTTCCCCTTCGCCACCAGGCCCACCTTGCCGCTGTCCGCCAGCGCCTGGAACGTGGACAGCGTACTCAACTGTCCCGGAGTGGGGCTCGCCGTGGTCAGAGTCACCTGCCTCCCCACCGCCGCATGTGTGTCCTTGCTGTCCGGCCCCGGCGGCTCTCCCACCGTCGTCGCCGTGCCCTTGGGCAAATCCGAGCCAGAGAACGCCAGCATGAACGCCACCATGTCCGCGACCTCCTGGTTGCTCTGGAGCGTGAACACCGGCTCGGTGAGGAAGCGCGCAATCGTGTCCACGCTGCCGTCATGCGAGAACCCGAAGCCCGCCAGGTTCGACGTCTGCGTGAAATCCATGCCCACCTTCTCGTAGAGGTTGCGCAGCTGGGAGATCTTCATCGTCACATTCGTGAACCCATCCACGGAGACCAGCCCCGTGTGACGCTCGCCGCTCGGGCCCGCGGAGACGGTGACGAACTGGCTCCCAGTCCACCGCACGTCCGCGCCCAGGCCCGTGGGCAGCGTGTGACACGTCGAGCAGGCGAACGCCCCCGAGTCCAGCAAGCGCGGCGGCCGATACATCTGCAGCCCGTTCACCGCGTTCCCATTGGGCAGCGGCAACCCCGCCGTGCCAAACCGTCCCGTCGTGACGTGCCCCGGCAGCGGCAGGCTCGTGGGCAGCGAGTTGTCGAGGTTCCGGAACGGATTCGGCGCGAACGTCAGCGTGGCGAGGAAGTCCTCGAACTGTTGCATCTCGATGACGGTGAGCTGCGTGTCGTCGCCCTGTAGGCTGAGGAACGCGCCGTTGAACTCCTCGATGCCCGCGCGGTCTCCACGCCAGTGCAGCGGCTCCTTGCCGATGATGTCCTGGAGCGTCTGCGTCGTCATGGGCCCCTTCATCGAGTGCCACGGCTGGAAGCCCCCCGTCAGTCCGGGAATGCCCATGCCCAGGTTCTGCCCCGTCACGGACTTGAGGTCCCCCGCCGGGTCTCCCAAATCCCACGCGAGCCGGTCCAGCCGTCCGTCGATGTGGCACGACGCGCACGACACATGCCCCAGGCCCGAGCTCCGGTGCGTGTCATACAGATGCTTGCGGCCGACCTTGATGGCACCCGGGGACGGGTCGAAGAACGGCACCCGCGCCACCTCGGTATTCGAAACCGTATCCACCACGGACACGCTCGCCGCGAACTTGTTGAGCACGTAGAGCCGCGTCCCGGAGAGCACCACGCCCGTGGGCCCCTCACCCACCGCCACCTGGGTAATCCGGCCGCCCGCGTCGTCCATGACCGCGACGTTGTTGGAGCCCATGCCCGTGATGTAGACGCGGCTCCCCTCCGCGTTCCACGCAAGACCCCGAGGGTCTCCGAGCGCCAACTGCCGCGTCGCCTGTGGCACCGTGCCCGTGGTGTACGTCAGGTGCGGATTGAGGTCGAAACGGGAGACGACGGACGGAATCGCCGGGTCGAACGACGCGGCCATGACGCGCAGGAAGCGGCCCTGGAGGTTGGGCTCGAAGCGGACCTCGTTCACCGCGTCCGTGCCCACCACGACGACATGGCCTCCCGGGTGGACCGCCAGCGCCATGTCCAGGTTCATCAACCCGCTGGCATACGTCACAGCCAGCGTGGATGCGTTGATGATGGCCACGTCCCGGTCCGGCAAATCCCAACCCGCGCGGCGCCCCGACGCGGCGGCGTTGCTCCCCGAGACGACGCTCGACCAGTCACGGCTGTTGTCATCCATCCACCGGCCACTGGCGTCCTTCTTCACGATGAGGGCCACGGGAGGAGGGGCCGGGTTGCCGCTCTTCCTCGGCGGCTTGAACGTGCTGCCCGAGTTGGGCGGAGGATTGACGCCCCCATAGGGCCCCACGCTGCTGCTCACCACGTTGGGCGGAAAGCCCCCGCCTCCCATCGCGTTGCCACCCCCGAGCACCGTGCTGCGATTGCCAGACTCGAAGAAGGCCACATACACCTGCGTGCCCGCGGCGTTGACGGCCAGCGCGCGAGGCTCCTCGCCTTGCAGCGCGATGCGCGTGGGCGCGGCGAGCGGCGTGGACGGGTCCACCACCAGCACGCGGTTGACCTGCGAGCAGGAGATGAACGCTCGCTGCGGCGAGCCCGCGAAGATGACGTCGGCGGGCTCGTCATCCGTGGGCACCGTGGCCTTCACGTTGAGCGTGGTGAGGTCGACGATGCTGACGCTGTCGGAGACATGGTTGACCACCCAGGCCTCGGTGTTGCTCCGGGCTCGCACGGACACGGGGTCCAGGCCCACGGGGATGGAGGCGGTGAGCACGGGCGTGCCGCTCGACACGGAGAACACCAGGAGCCGATTGTCCGCCGTGTTCACCGCGAGCAGACGGGTGCCATCCGGCGTCAGCTCCAGCGGATGGACATGCGGATGCTCCCAGTTCACGAACGCGCCCGGCGACTGCGCCCGGGACGCGCTCGCCAGCAGCACGAGGCACGGCAACAACGCGACCAGCACCCTGCGGACAACGGACATGGGACCCCCTGGCTTCGAGCACCCGGCTCGCTCTGGATGGAGAATTCCACTAAGTCTGTTAAGTCAGATTATTCTGGCAAATATGGACCTGTAGCACGAGCGGCTGACTCGAGTCGCGAAAGGGGGGCAAGGGGTCCTCGGGCACCCTTGGGCGTCACCGGGTTGGGAGGTCCCCGTTGGCCCGGGGAGGGAAGCACTCCAGAATCCGCCGGATGAAGCGTTTCCCCCACCTGTGTCTGGGCCCTGGCCGGGCGACCTCGAGTGTCGCGCGTGCCGTGGCCCTCTTCCTGACCTCCCTGCTGTGTGGCCTGGCGTCGGACGCGCACGCGGAGGTCGCCGTCCGGCGCACCTTCCTGAAGCTGCCGTCCTCCAACGGGCATGGCGCGGTGATGTTGGATTTGGAGCAGAAGAAGGTGTCGCACTTCCGCGAGCACAGCTTCGCGACGGAGGAGCCCGTCATCGATGCGCTGGGCAACGACGTCTTCGTGCGCGGGCAGCCGCAGGTGGTGCACTCGCGGGACGTGTTGTTCGACGCGTTCTTCGGCCTGCGCTCGGGCGGGACGCAGCGCTGGTTGAGCACGCAGGACGCGGACCTGGACGCCAGCGGCTACGCGGCGTGGGCGCCGGGGAAGACGGGCGGCACGGGGCTGGCGACGATGGTGCAGCGGGTGGGGACGCTGGAGGTGACGACGTATGTCTTCGCGCCCCAGTCCGTGCCGCACGCATCGTTCGTGATGGCGGTGCGGGTGCGCAACACGGGCGCGACGGCGTCCACGGGTGTGAGCGTGTTCTCGCTCCACAACTTTCATGTCGGCTTCGGTCGGCCCGGCGTGCTGGCGGACCTGGATGAGAACGGCGAGACGGTGGAGGTCAGCGGCAGCGACTTCGTGGAGAAGGGCTTCGCGGGCGTGGTGGTGGGG
>NZ_JABUMQ010000286.1:0-14913 GCF_013336645.1 Myxococcus sp. CA039A
GCCCCGCCCCAGGAAGTCGGCAATCCGGTAGCGCCCCCCGACGACCTCGCCGTCGAAGAGACGGCGCGCCGGGTCCTCGAGCCGAGGCTGTGTCGCATCCAGTGGGATTGAACGCATGTGCGGGGGGCCGCCCGCCGGCATGATAACGAAGATTCAGGTTATCCGGGGGGTTGCTTTCACCCGGGTGATACACGGGTTGTTACACACCCGGCACCGGGCGCCTTTCCTACTGCCCTCCGGGGTAGGAGGGCCCGCCTGCCGGAATGTTCAGCGGCCGATGAGGCTCGCCAGGCCCCGGCCGCCCTGGATGGCGCCGAAGATGAGGGCTCCGAAGTAGCCGATGGTGCCCAACGTCATGCCGTGGCCCGCCAGGATGGCGTAACCGTCACGCTGAAGAATGCCGATGGCGAAGAACAGCGCGGCCAGCGCGGGCAGGGTGTTGCTGAACGGCACGAGGCCGAACGGCGCCATCAGCAGCACGCCGGCGACGAACAGCATGAAGCCGTTGAAGCGGTTGGTGCTGGCGCCGTGGGTGAGCGCGAGCAACCGCGGCTTGCTCAAGCGGTCCACCTTGGTGAACACGTCGGCGCCCTTCTCCAGCGCGGGCTGGAGCGACGCGCGCGCGAGCTTCCTGTCCATCAGCTTGCGCGGCAGCCAGGGCACGCGGTTGAACGTCACGCCCACGCCGATGAGGACGATGAGCGCGCCGAACACGGTGGAGACGCCCGGGACGGACACGGGCAGGAGGAAGGGGAAGGTGAGGATGCAGCAGAAGAGCAGCAGGCCCTGCTCGCCACACGACTGCATCAGCTCGCGCACGGTGAGCGACTCGGGCAGCCGCGCGGCCAGGGACCGCAACGTGGCGGACAACTGGGTCTGGGTGTCGGAGAACTGAGCGGAGGGCGAGGACGACGAGGGCGTGGACATGGACGCCCGCTGACTACCACGACCGGCCGGCCCGTGGTCAGCTCCAGGCGATGTCGTACACCGCCTCCTCGCCCTCCCGACGAACGACCTGTACGGAGGGGTGACGAGCGCCGCTGGCCTCGAGTCCCGCGAGGAAGAGGCCCACATAGAAGCCCGCCACCACCACGGGCCGGCAGGTGAGCGCGTAGCGCCCGGGCCCCCGAGGCTCCAGCGACGCCTCCAGGTAGTTGGTGCCCGTGCGCAGGTTGCGCGTCATCCGCGCCAGCATCCGTTCAGGCCCCAACAGGCGCACGGTGGTGAGCAGCGCGCTGCCGATGAGCGTGGAGCCGAAGCCCTCGACGAAGCGGCGGCCCACGACGACGGCGCCCTCTTCCAGCGGCATCTGCGGCGCCAGCGTGTCCGCGGCCACCTTCAGCGCGCCCAGCCACACCTCCAGCGGATAGGCGGGGGCGAGCCGTCCGTTCGTGTCGATGCCCACCTGCTTGAGCCGGCCGACGCAGCGCTCATCGAGCTGGTCTCCCAGCGCGCGGATGAGGCCTTCAAAGCTCTGGGGGAAGACGAGAGGCTCGCGGGTGTCCAAGGCGGGCGGATGCTAGACACAGGACACCGCGCTCCGCATCCGGCAGGTTGCCGAATTCGCGGGAACTGAAACATCCACTGGTGAACATCTGTCTCGTCCTCGGGGATGACCCAGGGAGTGCGCGTGCCTATCTCGAAGGCGCATGCGCGGGTGGGTGGCCTGGGTGGTGGCGGCGTGGGTGCTGACGGGGTGCCCCGTCGCGTGCACGGAGGAGCGACCGAAGCCGTTCCAGCTCACGGGTGAGGTGGGCTCGCACGGGCCGGACTTCGCGGTGGCGCTGTATCAGACGGTGGGTGTGCGCATGGCGCCGGGCAACCGGCTGACGTGGGCCAACAACGGCGCCGTGTTCGACGTGATGGAGGAGGAGATTCGCAAGGCGCGCTCCTCCGTGCACCTGGTGATGTTCATCTGGCGACCGGGGCGTGCGTCGGACCGGATGGTGGCGGCCATGGCCGAGCGGGCGCGCGCGGGGGTGGCGTGTCGGGTGATGGTGGACCCCTTGGGCAGCGCGGGCTTCGAGACGGACGTGAAGCCACGCCTGGAGGCGGCGGGCTGCCGGGCGCACCTGTTCCGACCGCTGCCCGCGGACGAGAACCTGGCGCGCAACCACCGCAAGCTCTTGGTGGTGGATGGCCGCGTCGGCGTCACGGGCGGGTTGGCGATTCAGGACGAGTGGCTGGGCGAGGGCCTGCGTGAGGAGGAGTGGCGCGACACGAACGCGCGCGTGGTGGGCCCGGTGGTGGAGCAGATGCAGCAAGCGTTCGCGGAGAACTGGCAGGAGACGACGGGAGAGCTGTTGCCCGTGAGCGACTTCCCCACGCTGGCGCAGCCGGTGCCCGGGCTCGACGACGCGGGCGCGGGCTGGGCGGCCTTCGTGGGCAGCACCGCGAACCCCGAGGTGACGCGAGCGGAGCGGCTGACGCAGTTGATGGTGCGCGCGGCGACGAAGCGGCTGTGGATTGCCCAGTCGTACTTCACGCCGAACGGGCCGCTGTCGGAGCTCTTGCAGGAGCGGGCGCGCGCGGGAGTGGACGTGCGCGTGCTGGCGCCGGGGGACCTCAACGACCAGGAAATCATCACCGTGGCGCAGCGCGCGACGTACTCCTCGCTGTTGGAGGCGGGCGTGCGCGTCTGGGAATACCAGCCGTCGATGATGCACGCGAAGACGATGCTCGTGGATGACCGGCTCGTCCTGGTGGGCTCCATCAACTACGACCCGCTGTCCTTCAACGTGCTGGAGGAGGGCTCGCTGGTGCTGGAGGACCTGGACGCCGCGAAGCAGATGGAGGCCTTCTTCCTGGAGGACCTGACACACGCGCGCGAGGTGGGTGACTCCGGGCAGGCGCGGCGCTGAGCAAGCGCGACACGTCCGATAGGCGGCGTCGCTTCGTGGGCGGACTGGGCAGCCTCGCGACAGTGTGCTGAAGAGGGGCCACCCCTTCCCGCCGCTGGAGCCGCCGCCATGACGCAGCCATCCCGCCTTCTCTTCGTCGCCGGAGCCACGGGCGCCACGGGGCGCAACGTGGTGAAGCAGGCCCTGGCGCGCGACGTGCCGTTGATTGCACACGTGCGCCCCAAGAGCGCGGACACCGAGCCGGCGCGGAGCTGGCCGCGCAAGGCCGTCGTCGAACTGGCGAGCGGCGAGCCGCTGGCGGAGGCGATGAAGGGGAGCACCACGGTGCTGCAGCTCATCGGCACGATGCGCAAGCGCTTCGCGTCGGGGGACACGTACGAGTCGAGCGACATCGGCACCACGCGGCAGCTCGTGGAGGCAGCCAAGCGCGCGGGGGTGGACCACCTCGTCCTGCTCAGCTCGATGGGCGCGGGCCGGCCGGTGGGGGCCTACTTGAAGGCGAAGGCGGAAGCGGAGCGACTGGTGCGCGAGAGCGGCATCCCCTGGACGGTGGTGCGCCCGCCCGCGTTCGAGGGCGAGTACCACCGCCCGCCCGCGCTGCTGCGCACGCTCTCGAAGCTGCCGCTGCTGGGCGGGCTGCGGCCCATCCACCTGGACCAACTGGCCGCCGTGCTGCTGCATGTCGCCCAGAAGCGAGCACCGCTGAACACGGTGCTCGAAGGGGACAGTCTGTGGCAGGAGGTGGCGGCGGCCGGCGCGTGAGTTCTCCACGTGCCGGCCTGGAGCCAGGGCCTCGCGCTCAGCGCGTCTCGCCCGTCACCTTGGGGAAGTACTGGTCGAGGAGCCGGAACCGCTCCGGCATCAGGGCCCGAATCTCCTCCTCGTGGGGCGTGCCGCGGACCTGCTCGTAGAGCTTGACCGTCTCGGAGAAGTCCTCCTCGGCGGAGTCCGTGGCGTAGTTGGACGGAATCACCACGTCGCGCTCGGCGGCGGCGGCCCAGTCCTGCCACTGCTGACTGCTCGGCCCCCCCCACTCTTTCTTGGAGATGGTGTGAGCCAGCTCGTGGACGAGGGTTCCATTCACCTGGTCCTGCGTGCGCTTGTCGGGCACGGGATGGATGGACACCTGCCCATTCTGGTCAGCGGTCATGTACGCGCGGAAGTTGGGATTGCCGGTGGCCCGGGCGTTCTTCGCGTCATCCTTGTGCGGCTGGTTGCTCACCGTCACATTCTTGAGGTTTTCCCGAGCCCAGGGCGGCAGCGCTTCGATTCCCCGGGCGACCTCCTCCAGGGTGGGCAGGTGCATTCCCGCGGGCACCTGATTGGGGGGCGGCATGGTCACGATGTAGTCGCGCCCACCCACGGTGACGCGGTGGTCAGTGGTGCCCGACGGCCGCGTACCAAGGAGCTTCGTCGGGTTCTCCAGAGGCCGAGGTTCACCCTGCTCCGGGACGGTGGGCACCTGTCGGGGGACACCGGCGCGGTCACCGCCCGTGGGGCTCGACAGGAACCTCCGCAGATAGTCGGTCTGCTCCGTGGCGTTCTGCTCGTTGGGGTCCAGGTAGCCACGATTGACGTTGTTGAAGAGCGACTGCCGCATGGGCTGCGACAGCTGCGGATTGTTTCCTCCCGCCAGGCGCACCAGCGCCTCCTGCTCGTTGCCCTGAAGGCCGGCGAACCCCTGGCTGTCGAGCACGGTCTGCAACGTCCTGCGGTCCTCGGGGCCCAGGTTGTTCCAGGCCGTGTTCACCGCCTGCTGCACGCCCTCCGGCAGCGGGCGCCCGTTCGCGGACGTGGGCGCATCCTCGCGCGCCACGTATCCACGGCCGGTCGTCAGGGAGTCCACCTGCGCCGCATGAGCGTTGAGCTGGCTCTCCACGCTGGCAATCTGCCGCTCCATGTCCGCGAGCTGCGCGGCCGTGGCCGGCGTCTGATTGCCCGTGGCACCCGCGATGCCTTGATTGAGCGTCGCCTGCGCGGCCTCCAGACTCCGGAGGATGTTGGAGAGCTTCTGCACCTCGAGCCGGGACTCGAAGCCCTGGCTGCCGTAGCCCGGCATGCCGGTGATGGCCTGCTTCACCTTGTCGATGAGCTGGCGTGCCTTGCCCACCGCGCCCTCGTAGCGCTGGAGCACCCGCGCCGTCTCCATGTGCGCCTGGATGTCCTCGGCCGTCGCTTCCGGGCCCGCCTCGATGCGCACCCTGCCGTCGTCGTAGCGCACGTGCGTCGTGCGACCCTGGAGCTCGGGGTTGCGCACCACGGGCACGGGGGGACGTCCCGTGTTGTCCGTTCCCACCTCGGGCGTCTGCGCGGGCGTCGTGGCGCCCGGCCGGTCCGTGCGCGACGGGCCTGCCGTCGGGGGCACGGGGATGAGCTGTCCCGTCGCGGGGTTCACCCGGTACTCGGTGGGCGCGGGACGATTCTCCACCGTGTTCTGGGGAGGACGCCCGGTCTGCTCGGGTCCACCCGTCGTGCCGGGCCGGGTGTCGGTGCCCGTCGTCGTGCCGGGTCGATTGTTCGTGCCCGTCGTCGTGGTGCCCGGCCGGTCCGTTCCGCCCGTGGTGCCGGTATTCCCCGTCGAGCCGTTGGTGCCATCCGAGCCATTCGACCCGTTGGAGCCGTTGCTCCCCGACGTCCCGTCGCGCCTGCGTCCGCCGACGCTGACGGTGGTGCCCGCGCCGCCGTTGGCGCCCTCGGCCGTGACGTCGCGGTGGCGGGCGTTGACCTCGAAGTCCACCACGCCCAGCTTCGCGCCCACGCCCAGCTCGCGGTCCTTGAACGAGCCCGAGGTGAACTTCGCCTCCAGGTCCAGGCCGTCGAAGGCGTTGTCGAACTTGCCGTCCATCAGGTTCTTCGTCACCTGCTGGAGCTGCTCACCCTTCAGCCCGCTGATCTCCGCGGTGAAGAACTTCCCCGCGGGCCCCGCGTCCACCGAGCCCGACACGGAGATGCTCGTCTCCGCGGGCCCCGCGAACGCCGCGGTGGCGGGGCTCGCGAT
This sequence comes from Myxococcus sp. CA039A, assembly GCF_013336645.1. Taxonomy (NCBI): domain Bacteria; kingdom Pseudomonadati; phylum Myxococcota; class Myxococcia; order Myxococcales; family Myxococcaceae; genus Myxococcus; species Myxococcus sp. CA039A. Next base: position 5,860 of record NZ_JABUMQ010000286.1, read on the forward strand.
GAACGCCAGCACGTCCTTGGCGTCCAGCTTGCTGGCATCCAACGGAATCTTCGTCTCCAGGCTCACGGAGCCGGTGACTTCTCCGCCGATGTTGAGCCCCGCGTCACCCTTGAGTCCTCCGGCGATGCTCGCCGCGCCGGAGCCCTCGATTTCGAGCGACCGCACCAGATGCGTGGGCTTGCCGTTCTCGAACTCCACCCGGAAGCTCGCCGTCGCGCCGATGCTGGCCGACAGCTCCGCGCTGGCCGGACCCAGCTTCCCGCCGAGGCCCGCCTCCGCCTCCGCGCCCATGTTCACTTCCATCGCCGACAGGTGGTCGAGGAGGAACTTGTGGTCCTCTCCACCGGAGGCCAGCGCCGCGGGCCCCTTGCCCAGGATGACGGCCGCCTTGGCCGCCTCCTCCGGCGTGTCGAACGTCATCTCCATGCGGCCACCGGCCGACACCGACGCCGAGCCCACCAGGCCCACGCCGACATCACCCGTCACCTCCGCCGACAGCTGGTACTTCCCGTCGGCCGTCTTCTCGACCTCCACCTCGCCTTCGATGCCGGCCTTCAGGCCCACCTTGACGTCGAGGTTGCCGCTCAACGTCAGCGTGTCGCCCGGGCTGTTGAGCTTCTTGATTTCGTCCGCCACCGCGCCTTCGATGGGCGCGGTCACCTGGTCGATGACGTAATCAATCGGCTTGAGCACCGCGTCCTTGGCGAAGCCCAGCGCGTCCTTGGCGAAGTCTCCCGCCGCGCCCGCCAGGTCCCCGAGCCCCTCGGTGACGAAGTCCTTCGCGTCCTGGTACCAGGGGAGCTGGCGCTCCTTGTCGAGCTCCTTGGGCTTCGCGCCCGACGCCACCTTGCCGTCGGCGCCCGTCTCGAACTCGACGTGGTCGTACTTCCACCGGTTGTCGTCCGCCTCCTGGAGGCTCTTCACCTGCGTGGGCTCGTGCTTCATCTGGAGCTGGCCGTCGGGGCCCACGGTGCCGGAGGAGTTCAACACCGTCTGCGTCCGGTTCGCGTAGCCGTCGTCGAAGCGGCTGCCGTCCGGGTCATACCCCGTCACGGTGGTGTTGCTGGTGATGTTGCCCTGCGTCTGCTTGGTGAGGGCGGGCAGCGAGTCGGTGGACGCGGCGTCCTTGGGCCCGTAGGTGACCTCCTGCTGGCTGCGCGCCACCTGCACGCCGTTGCCGTTCTTGTCCGACGCGAGCGGCTGCGTGGACACCGACTCCGTCTTCTGCGTGGAGGTGGCGGGCTCGCCCTGCGCGTTGAAGCGCGTCTCCTCCGTCAGCGTGAGGCTGGACTCGCCGGGCTTGAGGGTGGTGGGGTCCCGGTTCGTGTCGTGGTGGTCCTCGCCCTTGGAGGCGTCGTTCAGGGCCTTGCCCTGCTTCGCCTCGAAGTCGCTGACGGCGTTCGCGTCGAAGCCCGGAGTGTGGATCTCCGTCTTCTTCACCTGCTTGGCGGGCAGGCCCTGCGCGTTGAACTCCGTGTCCGTCGTGACCGTCGTCGGGCCCTGGGGCGTGTTGGGCCGTCCCACCAGCGCCGCCGAGGGCTTCTCCATGCGCACCTCTTCGGAGCGCGACTGGGGCAGTGCCGTAGCGGGGTTGTACTTCGTGGTGGACGTGGTGGTGGTGGCGCCCGTCTCCGGGCTCTGCGTCGTCTGGCTCTTGCGCGACTCCAGGCTGGTGGTCTTGCCCTGCGCATCCGACGACCTCGTCCACGTCGTCTCGCTCGTGCCACCTTCCTTCGGTGACTCCTTCGCCGTCACCGTGGACGTGTAGCTGCCATCGGGCTTGATGGTGACCGTGTTGCCGCTCTTCGCGTCGGACAGCACCGTCTCGCCGGTGGAGGCGTTCTTCTTCACGTCGTAGTTCGCGCCCGAGGACGGGTCGGTGAACTTCTGTCCGTCCGCCAGCTTGGAGGCGTCCTGGACGTCCTTCGCATCCACCGCGTCGAGCGAGGCGGGCGACCCGTCCACGGGCTTCGGCGCGGGGACCTCGGCCTTCGGGGGAGCGGTGGTGCCGAGCAGCTTCTCCAGCTCGGCCGTGCGACTGGAGCCCTCGAACGCGGAGACCAGCTCGTTCTTCTTCGGCTTGACGCTGTCGATGTCCTTCTGCGTGAAGGGAGGAGTCTTCTTCTCCTGGGTGGCGGCGGTGTTCGCCTTGCCCATGGCCTCCTCGGCCTTCTTCGCGGTGAGGGCGACCTTCTCCTCGGCGGCCTGGAGCTGCTTCTCCGCGGCGGCGGCCTTCTGCGCGGCGGCCTGCTTCGCCTTCTCCGCGTTGGCGGCGGCCGTCTTCGTCTTCTGGGCATCCTCCGGTTTCTGCCCGGGCTTCTGCGCATTCTTCTGCGCGTCGGCGGCGGCCTTCTGCGCGGCGGCCTGCTGTCTGCGCGCGGCCTCCGCGGCCTTGCGTGCTTCCTCCGCGGCCTTGCGCGCGGCTTCGGCGGCCTTGCGCGCGGCCTCCGCGGCCTTGCGCGCTTCCTCTGCTCGTTGCCGAGCTTCCTCGGCGCGACGCGCGGCCTCGGCCGCTGCAGCGCTCGAAGTTCCAGAACCACCACCCGTAGGTGACAGACCGCCCATGGAACATCCCCTTTTCGTCAGAACCGACACCTCATTATCGGAGGAATGAGAAAACGATTTCCTCCGACACTCCTGAGGGGTCTGGATAGTTGCTGAATGAGTCCTATCCGGAAACAGGCGTTAGATACCAACAGGCCTGCCCGCATGCAGAGCAAAGACTGGCAGGGACGCGCGGCAACGCCTCGCAGCGACACGCGGTGAAAACCAGCCACCCCGCAATGTCTGACATGTGGGCCTCGCCTGCCCACGGAAGGGTCTCACCAGAATTCTGGGAGCCACATCAAACCAACCAGGCGAACGGATTCGCAGTGCGAAACGTGGGAGCCCGAACAGAGTGCCCGCCGCGCGCGCCTCCGGAAACACCTCGGGCCCGAGCGGAGACTCCGCCCGGACCCGAGGTGACTTCGTCGAAGTCGCGCGTCAGTTCTTCGCTTCGGTGGCGCGGCGGATGCGGTCGAAGTCGAAGTTGGGCGACGGGTCCTGCTTCTTGTCGGTGATGTCCTTGTGACCGACCAGGTTGTCCGCCGGCACGTCGTAGCGCTTCGCCAGGTAGGGAACGAGCTGCTCGAGCGCCTTGTACTGGGCCTCGGTGTAGCCGTCCTTGCCGTCGCCCTCGTTGACGATTTCGATGCCAATCGAGCGATCATTCACGTCGCCCGGCTTGCCCGGCAGCGAGCCTTCACCGGCGTGCCACGCGCGCTTCTCGTCGCCGACGAGCTGGTAGATGGTGCCTTCCTTGCCAATCACGTAGTGCGAGCTGACGTCGCCCCGCCCCGTCACGTCCTTGTACTTGGACTCGAGCCAACCCATGAACGACGTGGGCTTGCCCGTCAGCGTCTCCAAGCTGCTCTCATCCGAGGGGTCCGCGGTGTGGTGCAGGACGATGGAGTCGATGTCCTGTCCCGCGGGCCTGTCATTGAAGTTCTTGGAGGGGCGGACGACCATTTCCGGCGTCGGGTTGGTGGGGTCCGTGGAGATGGGCGTCAGCGGCTGCGGCGCCGCGGGCGCGGGCGGCGGCGTGGGGGACGGGCCCGGGCTCGGAGAGGGCGTGGGGCGCGCGGCCTTCGGCTGCTCGAAGCTGTCCACCGGCTTCGGCGTAGGGCCCGCCGTCGGCTGAGGCGGCGGCGGAGGCGGACGCGGCTCTTCGGACCTGAAGGGACGCAGGAGGGTGTTCTGAACAAAGCGCTGAAGCGGAGCAACCATGGGGTGTGGTCTCCAGGGAAAACAACGACGTGACTGGGTTATCGCGCACCCGGTGTTCCCAGTTGCGGTTTCTTCGAGAGAAAGAACCCCGCACCCACCCGGAGTTCCTCCCGGTACCACCTCACGGTTCGAGGCCGGCGACGCTGTAATGCGCGGGCGGCCCATCGAGGTCCTCGGCGGCGCCTTCGCGCCATGGCCTCGCGGCGGAACCGCACATCCATGGATCAGCCCCAGGCACCATCGCGAGCGCCGTGGACCTGTGGTTGGCCGCACAGTGGCCGCGCGCGTCGCTCCCTGCTCGCGACGCCCACCGTCTCGCTGGCCGAGCAGGCCCAGGCGAGCACGACCTCACGGGCGCGCTGAGTGTTGTCCGAACATGGCATGGGTAACACAGTGGCGGGTCTGGGCGCCGTTTTGACGTGGACGCGGTAGCGTGGGCCCCTGCTCATTCTTCGATCGAGACACCCCATGCATCGTCTCCTCATCGCCGCCCTGCTCTCGCTGTCCCTCGCTGCATGCTCGGATGACCCCGACCCTTCTCCGCCGACGGATGCCGGCGCGGACGCGGGCGTTCCGGATGACACGGATGCGGGCTCGGATGCCGGGACGGATGCGGGCTCGGATGCGGGGCCTGGGCCTTGGACGGATGCGGGCAGTTCGCACGGCACGGGGAAGCTGCCGTGTGACAGGACGGGCACGGTGGTGGACGACACCAACCAGACGTATACGTTCTGTGTCGCGCAGGTGGCGGGCGTCGAGCTGAAGATTGTCGAGCCTCGCGCGGGCATCGTCCCCGTGCCGCTGAACCTGGCCATCTACCTGCATGGCGACGGGGCTCGGGCGCACACGGGAAACACGGCGCCGCGCCTGCAGGCGCCGTGGGCGTTCGACCACGACACGCTCTATGTGTCAGCGCTCGCGCCGAACAAGTGCGCGTGGTGGACGAAGCCCTCGTTGACGACGTGTACGGACACCGCGACAGCCGCGGACCGGGACGTCGCGGGAGACAATGCGCGGGCGCTGACGGAGGTCATCGACACCTTGCGCAAGCGCTGGGACCTCAACAACGAGCCCATCCTGTTCGGCGGGTCTTCGGGGGGCTCGGTGTTCCTCACGGCGAGCTTCCTGCCGAAGTACGGCAGTCGCTATCGCGGCATCTACGCGCTGGGGTGTGGCGGCGAGGCGCCGTGGAGTGGCGCGCTGGACTGGGACAGCACTCGGCCCGAGCTGCGCGGACCGACGAAGCTGTTCTATTTGTACAGCGACCAGGATGAGTATCTCCCGGACATCCGGGCCAGCATGACGGAGTACCGCAGGTTCGAGGTGCCGCTGGTGGAGAAAGTCATCGCGGGAGCGGGGCACTGCGTGTTCGACGATATCGGCGGAGTGAAGGACATCTGGGCGGCGGCGCTGGACGCGAAGTAGTCGCGGGCAGGACGCCCGGCATCGGCGGTGAGCTCCGGATGCCGGGCGTTGCGTGGGTTGGAGTCGTGGGCAGGGGTTACTTGACGCAGTTGCCCCAGCCGCGCTTGCCATTGACGACGGTCATCTCCCAGAAGCGGGTACCGGCATTGTAGTCGATGCTCACGCCGTCCGTGTAGCTGCTGGTGTTGAAGTGGCCGCCGATGCCGGAGAGGAGGCAGGCGACGCTGTCGGGGTTGTAGGCGAGGTTCTCGGTGAAGCCGCCCGGATCTCCGGCGACCCAGAGCCAGCCACCGTGGTTCTCGGGCACGTCGACACACACGGCGCTGCCGCCGCCATCGCCCGCGAGGTTTCCGCCGAGGTACCAGTTGAGGCCGTCACTCCAGACGCGGACATAGTCCGAGTTGGAGTTGAAGCCCCCAGAGGCCTCGATGGAGGTGAGGAAGCAGCGACGCTGCGCGGTGGCGGCGCCGAGGAGCTTCGCGGCGGAGCCCTGGTACCAGGACACCTCGGCCGTCCGGTTGGCGGCGGTGGCGAGGCACTGGATGCCAGTGGAGAGCGCCTTGCTGTTGTTCTGGCTGACGTAGACGGTCCAGTTGCCGCCGCTGATGAACGTGCCGGTGCCGCTCCAGCTTCCGGTGACGCGCGGCACGAGGTTGCCCTGGACGCCAGAGAGGAAGCAGGTGCGGTTGGTGGCGGTGCCGATGGCGGTGGAGGTGAAGCCGTTGGTGGAGGTGCCCCACCAGTACGTGCCGCCGAGGGCGACGCCCTGCTCGACCTGCGCCGGGGACTCGTCACCGGCGACGGGTGCGGTGTCCGTGGGCTGCTCCAGGGGCTCGCCGCCGCAGCCGACAGTGAGGGCGGTGAGTGGCAGTGCGAACAGCAGGTTGCGCACGGCCTGTCGTGAACACATCGAGTGCATGAGTGGGCCCATTCCTTGTGAGTGAGTCGCTGCGACGTGCTGGAGCGCGGTGATATGCGCAGGGCACGCCGACGGTGTCCCCGTGACGCGGGCCGCGGGGTGCGGACCTGTTTCATCACGGAGCGGGGACACGCAGAGCAACTCGGGTGCCAAGGGATTGGGGGCACCGTGGACGTGGGGATGATGCAGGTCTTGCACTGTTTCGTGAGGAGGTCCGTGCAAGTGCTGCTCGGTGTTGCAGGGGTTGCACGGTGGGCCGGTGCTCAACGCCTTTCGGCAGCAGCCGTCCGTCCAACACCTTGTAGAGTGAAGGCCCAGCCGCCCCCCTGCCGCACGAGCCCTGTTTCTGAAAGGAGCCGTTCCTGAAGATCTCGAACATTCCCTTCTGCACGACGGACTGGAGCGCGCTCCAGCCAACGGAGCACCCGGGGGTCTCTGGGAAGGCGCTCTGGCGGACTCTCCAGGCGGGAGACATCCGGGTCCGGCTCGTTGAGTACACACCCGGATACGTGGCGGACCACTGGTGCAGCCGCGGCCACATCCTCCTCGTGCTCGAGGGAACGCTGCTCACGGAGCTGAAGGACGGACGGCGTTTCGAGCTCGGGCCGATGATGAGCTACCAGGTCGCGGACGACGACGGGGCCCACCGCTCATCGACAGAGACAGGGGCCAGACTCTTCATCGTGGACTGACGTCGCGAGTGTTCCCCTGGCGGCGTCACATGCGAGGCTTGCATGCTGACAAGCTCAAGCCCACCCTTGGGAGCAGGCGCCGTCGCATCAGTCCCCCCAGCGTCACGATGAAGGGAAGCAGTGTCTCGACGAGCAAGAGAACAAGGTACGCCCGCGCTTCGGGCGAAGAGAGTTCGGCCCGGAGCATCGGGCCGACGTCAGCGCTGAAGAAGTCGTTCTGGAGCCAGACGAAGGCCCAGAGGACCGACAGTGCACAGGCCACGCGCCACAGTCCGTCTCGGCGCCACAGCACCAGCAGCGCACAGAGCGCGGACATCATGACAGTCGCAATGACCGGAACGGACTCCCAGGGGGCCAGCTGCTTGTCCAGCACCTCTGCCCAGCACAGGCCAGGGAACAAGATGACGCCCAGGGCGACCCGGTATGTGTGTCTTTCCATGGATGTGGCTCTCCAGCCTCGGTCCTCACCGGACTGCAAGGAGTCCGCCAACCAGTCACGAGAGAGCCTCCACCTACTCCTTCACCGCGCCCGCCGTGAGTCCGGACACAATCCTTCGCTGGAACAGCACGGTGATTACCACCAGGGGCAGCGTGGCCACCACGGACGCCGCGGCAATCTCTCCCCATGGCTCACGGTACTCGCTGGCGAACAGGCTGATGGCCACGGGCACCGTTCTCTTCTCCGGTGTCGTCAGGAACGTCAGCGCGAACAGGAACTCGTTCCACGCGAAGATGAAGACGAGAATCGCCGTGGTCGCCAGCCCCGGCGCCGCCAGGGGCAACAACACGCGGCGGAACGCCTGGAACGGCGTGCAGCCATCCACCCGCGCCGCTCGATACAGCTCGTCCGGGAGCTGCCGGAAGAACGACGTCAGCACCCACAGCGTCAGCGGCATCGCGAACGTCGCATAGGGCAACGCCAGTCCCACCAGGCTGTCCCTCAGGCCCACGGCCCGCAGGATGAGATACAACGGGCTCACCGTGGCAATCGGCGGAAACATGCTCACCGCCAGCGCCGCGCTCAACAGCAACCCCTTGCCTCGGAACTCCAGCTTCGCCAGGGCGAACGCCGCCGCCGAGCCAATCACCAGACAGAACACCGTCGTCAGCGCCGCGACCACCAGCGAGTTCAACACCACTCGCAAGAAGGGCCTCCCCCACAGCACGCTCACGTAGCTCTCCAGCGTCAGGTGCGAAGGCCACGGCCTTGTCAGCTCGCCATCCGGCCACAGGCTCGTCAGCACCTGCCAGAAGAACGGCCCCAGGAAGAACGTGAGGAACGCCACCACCGCCAGCGCCGTCCCCACGCCCGCGCGTTGTCTCATCGCGCCTCCTCCTGCCGCCCCAGCAATCGCAGCCACACCGCCGCCAGCACGACGACGCACAGGAACGTCGCCACCGACAACGTGCTCCCGTACCCGAAGTCTCCCGAGCGCATCAGCGTCTTGTACGCATAGATGCTCAGCGTCTCCGTCGTGTTCGCCGGCCCTCCCTCCGTCAGCACGTAGATGGCGTCGAACACCCGGAACGCATCCAACGAACGGAACAGCAACGCCAGCAGCAACGCCGGCTTCAAGAGCGGCAAGGTGATGGAGCGGAACGTCCGCCACGACGACGCACCGTCCACCCTCGCCGCCTTGTAGAGGTCCTCCGGAATGCCTTGCAGCCCCGCCAGCACCAGCAGCGCCACGAAGGGCGTGGTCTTCCACACGTCCACGAGGATGGCCGCGTGCAGCGCATACCCGGGCGCGCCCAGCCAGTTGATGTCACTCCCCAGGAGCAGGCGATTGATGAGCCCGTAGTCCGGATTGAACATCCACGCCCACAGCCTCGCGCTCACCACCGTGGGAATCGCCCACGGCACCAGCACCGCCGCGCGCAGCAACCCTCGCCCCGGAAACGCGCGCTGGAGCAGCAGCGCCAGCGGCACCGCGAGCAACAGCTCCACCCCCACGGCCACCACCGCGAAGTAGGCCGTGTTCCCCAGCGCCGCCCAGAACCGCGCGTCCCCAAGCAGGTACGCGTAGTTCCCCAACCCCACGAAGCGCCGCTCCCCGAAGACGAGGATGAAGCGGTGCAGGCTCAGCCACACCGCCGCGAGAATCGGATACAGCGCCACCGCCGCGAGCACCAGCACCGCGGGCGCCACCAACCAGTACGCCTGTCTGCGCTCCCGCTCCAGCGAGCCCCTCGCACGCGCCCCTCGCCCCTCGGAGGTCATCGCGCCGCCTCCTCGAAGCCCCGTACCCG
>NZ_JABUMQ010000287.1:0-14892 GCF_013336645.1 Myxococcus sp. CA039A
ACCCCACCCCCTCAGCGGGCCGGTACGTGTGGGCCGGTCATCTCCACCCCACCGTGAGGCTGGCGGCTGGCGCGGACCGCCTCCGTCTCCCATGCTTCCATCTGGGGCGAGAGGTGGGCGTGCTCCCCGCCTTCAGTGCCTTCACCGGCGGGCTCGACCTGAAGCGCCGGCCCGGGGAGCGCGTCTTCGCCCTCGCCGGCCCCTCCGTGGTCGAGGTGTAGGATGAGCGACTCCAAGCGCCGCAGGATTCTGGGCATCATCGCCACGGACACCACCTTCGAGCGCACCGAGCACCGGGGCCGAGAGGCCTGGCTGGGCAAGTGCCTGCACTGCAACGCGCATCTCGTGGTGGGGCTGGATGGCGAGCCCATCAGCCGGGCCACCATCGAGCACATCCTCCCGCGGACGGCCGGGGGGACGGATGCGCCGGAGAACCTGGGCCTGGCCTGCGCCCGCTGCAACCAGGGCAAGGGCCGCCGGCATGACCCGAACTACCACCGGGACGCGCGCGCCCGGGAGCTGGTGGAGAAGCTGCTCACCCGCCGAAAACAGCGCTGGCGGGAGCCCGACGGCGCGGACTCCGAGTGAGCCTGTCGCAAGTCTCGGTCGACGACATGTCTCTGTCCGAAGCTGAACCCGCGCGCGGGTCTGCCCATACGTCGCGTGAGCATCACGCCGAGCCATCCGAGGGCGCGCGATGATCCACCGTGGAGGGGCAAAGGCTCAACGTCGCTTCCTCCCGCCAGAAGAGAGATTCATCACCTCCGGACCGCGATTTCCCGCCTCCGCGCGAGGAAGTGGTATCCCACGGCCACAACATCAGAATGGTTGACACTGCGGTGTCGATGGTCGATGGTCCCGCGCCGCGTTGGGTTGGGCCTGGAGGAGGGACCTGCCCGCGGCAACATCCATAGAGGTTTCGTTGGACGTGACTGCTTCGCCTTCCGCGTGCCAGGAGCCGCCCCCCCGCCCCGACGGGGCCGGGATCGCCCCGCCGCTTCTCGCGTTCGGCCACGTCCGCGCCTCTTCCTCTTCTTCTGTCACCGCAGTTGTAGAAGCCCCCTTGCCCATGGTCCTGGTATGAGCGGCCCTCTGTTTCCACGCTGGACGAACACGGTGTCTCGGCTGTCCGCCGCGGCGCTTCTTGCCGTGCCCGCCATCGGTATCGGCGGCCTCATGGCTTACGTACGGTCTCCGTACGTCACCAACCAGCAGATGCCCATCGAGCAGCCCATCGAATTCGACCACCGGCACCACGCGGGGGACGAGAAGATCGACTGCCAGTATTGCCACTGGAGCGTGGACAAGGCGCCCTCCGCGGGCATCCCGTCCACCACCGTGTGCATGTCCTGCCACGCCCAGGTGTGGAACAAGAGCCCGTACCTCACCGAGGTGCGCAAGGCCTTCTTCGCCGACTCACCCATCCAGTGGGTCCGCGTCCACAACCTGCCGGACTTCGTCTACTTCAACCACGCCATCCACGTGAACAAGGGCGTGGGATGCGCCAGCTGTCACGGCCGCATCGACCAGATGGGCGCGGTGGAGCAGTTCGCTCCGCTCACCATGGCCTGGTGTCTGGAGTGTCACCGCAATCCCGAGCCGCACCTGCGGCCCTCGGAGTTCATCACGTCGATGACGTGGACTCCGCCGTCGGACAAGGCCGAGGCCATCGCGCTCGGCGAGAAGCTGAAGGATGAGTACGACGTCCACTCGCGCACGAGCTGCTCCACATGCCACCGATGAACACGAAGCGCGACGGCGCGCCGTCGCAGGAATCCTCTTCCTTCGCGCTCCCGGTCGTGTCGGACCGGCCCGCCGCGGCGCCTGACGCCGTCGGTGAGGCACTGGAGCACGCGGCAGCGAACGCCGACTCCGCCGAGCACGGCTACGGCCAGTCGTACTGGCGCAGCCTCGAGGAGAAGCTGGGCACCTCCGAGTACATGGAGGAGTCCCGCCCGGAGTTCCCCGTGGGCGCGGACCTGCCCCCCACGGGCTTCATCCGCCGCGAGTTCATGCAGTTGCTCGGCGCGTCGCTGGCCCTGGCCGGCGCCACGGCCTGCAGCACCCGTCCCGCGGACGAGAAGCTGCTGCCGTACACGAAGACGCCGCCGGAAGTGACTCCCGGCAACCCCCTGCACTACGCGTCCGCGATGACGCTGTCCGGTCACACCTCCGGCCTGCTCATCACCGCCCGCGAGGGTCGCCCGGTGAAGGTCGAGGGCAACCCCGACCACCCGGTCAACCAGGGCGCCGCCTGCACCTTCGAGCAGGCGTGGCTGCTGTCGCTCTATGACCCGAGCCGCGCGCGCGTGCTGCGCCAGGGCAAGACGCCCCGCGCCCAGCGCGTGCTCAACGAGACCATCGCGTCCCTGGTCGGCAAGTCCGCCTCGGAGAACGGTGGCTCGCGCGTGCGCTTCCTCACGGAGGCGGTGGGTTCGCCGCTGACGAGCGACCTGCGCAACCACATCATCAAGAAGCTGCCCAACGCGCGCTTCCACAGCGCCTCGTCCAACCAGGACACGCAGGCGGAGACGCTGCGCACCCTGTTCGGCGGGCAGCACGTGGCCGCGCTGTACGACTTCTCCCAGGCGGACATCGTCCTGTCGCTGGACGCGGACTTCCTGGAGAGCTGCCCGGGCAACCTGCGCAACATCCGCGAGTTCGCGGACCGTCGCGACCCGCGCAAGGGCAAGCTCAACCGCCTCTACATGGCGGAGGCCCGCTTCTCCATCACCGGCGGCATGGCGGACCACCGCCTGCGCCTGAAGTCGCAGGAAGTCCTCGGCCTCGCCGCCGCGGTGGCCCAGGCCATTGGTGGCAGCGCCGCTTCCCTGGCGGGCGCCGCGGCCGCGAAGTCGCCGCTGCGCGGTGAGCTGGGCAACTGGGTGCAGGCGGTCGCCTCCGACCTGCGCGCCGCCGGTCCCGGCCGGTCGCTGGTCATCGCGGGTGAGCGTCAGCCCGCCGCGGTCCACGCGCTGGCCCACGCCATCAACAACGCGCTCGGCAACGGCGACAAGACGGTCCGCTACATCCAGGCCCCCATCGCGGAAGCGACGGGCATGTCCGAGGTCCGCACCCTGGTGCAGGACATCGAGGCCGGCCGCGTCGACACGCTGGTCATCACCGCCTACAACCCCGTCTTCACGCTGCCGGACGACGTGGGCCTGGGCAAGGTGCTCAGCAAGGACCACCCCGCCCGCGCCAGGCTCAACGTCCTCTACACGGCGCTCTACGAGGACGAGACCAGCGCGCACGTCGACTGGTTCATCCCCGCGGCGCACCCGCTGGAGACGTGGGGCGACGGCCGCTCGGTGGAGGGCACCGTCTCCATCGCCCAGCCGCTCATCCAGCCGCTCTTCAACGGCATGCCGGAGTCGGAGCTGCTCGCCATGTTCCTGGACGAGCCCTTCCGCCCCGCCTACCAGCTCCTGCGCGACTACTGGCGCGGGCAGACGGCGAACGCGGCGGACTTCGAGGCCCGCTGGGAGTCCTGGGTCGCCCAGGGCTTCATCGAGAACACCGCGTCCAACCCCGTCGCGGGCTCGCCGGACTTCGGCGCCGCCGCCTCGCTGGTCGCGGGCTACACGTCCCCGGCCTCGGGTGACCTCGAGCTGAACTTCGTCAACGACTACAAGCTCTACGACGGCCGCTTCGCCAACAACTCCTGGCTGCAGGAGCTGCCCGAGCCCATCACCAAGATGGTCTGGGACAACGCCGCCCTGCTGGGTCCGGACACGGCGAAGGCGCTGAGCCTGGCCCCCGGCGACATGGCGGAGCTGACCTACAACGGCCAGAAGCTGACGGTGCCGGTGTGGGTGGTTCCGGGCCACGCGGACAACACCGTGACCATCGCCCTGGGCTACGGCCGCAACGGGCTGCACGAGCAGGTCGCCAAGGGCGTGGGCTTCAACGTCAACCCGATTCGCACCAGCAAGAACCCCTGGTTCGACGGCGGCGCCACGCTCACCAAGGTGCGCGGCAGCTACAAGTTCAGCCTGACGCAGACGCACTGGCGCATGGAGAACCGCCCCATCGCGCTGGACATGCCCATCTCCGAGCTGGAGCACCCGTCCACGGAGACGCAGCACACCCTGCACCGCGTGAAGGGCGAGCTGAAGCCGGGCATCCAGGACAACCTCGTCGATTTCGACTACTCCAAGGGCTACAAGTGGGGCATGGCCATCGACCTGTCCCGCTGCACGGGCTGCAGCGCGTGCGTGGTGGCCTGCCAGGCGGAGAACAACATCCCCGTCGTGGGCAAGGAGCAGGTGGGCCGCAGCCGTGAGATGAACTGGCTGCGCATCGACCGGTACTTCGAGGGTCCCGAGAACGACCCGAAGATGGTCATGCAGCCCGTGATGTGCGTGCACTGCGAGAAGGCCCCCTGCGAGTACGTGTGCCCGGTGAACGCCACCGTGCACTCGGACGAGGGCCTGAACGACATGGTGTACAACCGCTGCGTCGGCACGCGGTACTGCTCCAACAACTGCCCGTACAAGGTCCGCCGCTTCAACTACCTGCACTACACCGCGGGCAAGACGGCCACCGAGAAGATGCTGATGAACCCGGACGTCACGGTGCGCAACCGCGGCGTCATGGAGAAGTGCACGTACTGCGTGCAGCGCATCGAGCGCGCCCGCATCGACGCGCGCGTCAACAAGCACCTCATCAAGGAAGCGGACCTCAAGACGGCGTGCCAGCAGACGTGCGCCGCCCAGGCCATCGTCTTCGGCTCGCTGAACGACGAGAACCAGCTCGTCACCCAGCTCACCGAGGACGTCCGGGCCTACAAGCTCCTGCACGAGCTGGGCACCCGTCCGCGCACCTCGCACCTCATCCGCGTGCGCAACCCGAATACCGCCCTCGAGCCGGCCAAGGCCGCGACGAAGGAAGGGAGCCACTAATCATGGCCGAGACCGCCGCCACCCCGCTCGATCCGCTTGAGCCCCGGGACCTCATCCCGCCGCACCACGACGACAAGTCCCTCAACGAGACGCTGCTGGACCATGTCTGGCGCAAGCCGGGCAAGGGCTGGTTCATGCTCTTCGGCCTGACGCTCAGCGCGCTGGGTCTGCTCGTCGTCGGCGTCACCTACACGCTCGCTCGAGGCATCGGCGTGTGGGGCAACAACCAGCCGGTCGGCTGGGCGTTCGACATCATCAACTTCGTCTGGTGGGTCGGTATCGGCCACGCCGGAACGCTCATCTCCGCCATCCTCCTGCTCTTCCAGCAGAAGTGGCGCACGAGCATCAACCGCTTCGCGGAAGCCATGACGCTGTTCGCCGTCATGTGCGCCGGTCTGTTCCCGCTGCTGCACACCGGCCGTCCCTGGTTCGCCTTCTGGCTGTTCCCCTACCCCAGCACCCTGGGCGCGTGGCCGCAGTTCCGCTCCCCGCTGGTGTGGGACGTGTTCGCCATCTCCACGTACCTCACGGTGTCCGCGCTGTTCTGGTTCGTGGGCCTCATCCCGGACCTGGCCGCGCTGCGTGACTCGTCCAAGACGAAGCTCCAGCGCACCATCTACGGCCTGTTCGCGCTCGGCTGGCGCGGCTCCGGTCGGCACTGGCACAACTACAAGATCGCCTACCTGCTCCTGGCCGGCCTCTCCACGCCGCTCGTCGTCTCGGTGCACACCATCGTTTCGTTCGACTTCGCGGTGTCCCTGCTGCCCGGCTGGCACGCGACCATCTTCCCGCCCTACTTCGTGGCTGGCGCCGTGTTCAGCGGCTTCGCGATGGTGATTACGCTCATCGTCCCGGCGCGAAAGTACCTGGGTCTGCGGGACGTGATTACGGACCGCCACCTGGAGAACATGAACAAGGTCATCCTCGCGACGGGCCTCATCGTGTCCTACGGGTACATGATGGAGCACTTCATCGCCTGGTACTCGCAGAACCAGTTCGAGTTCTGGACCTTCTACGTGAACCGCGCCACGGGCCCCTACGCCGGCGTGTACTGGCTGATGATCGCCTGCAACGTCATCACCCCGAACATCTTCTGGTTCAAGAAGTGCCGCACCAGCGTGCCCATCATGTGGGTGGCCTCCATCGCGGTGAACATCGGCATGTGGTGCGAGCGCTTCATCATCATCGTGACGTCGCTGAGCCAGGACTTCCTGCCGTCCTCGTGGGGCATCTACACCCCGACCTGGGTGGACTGGTGCATCTACATCGGCACGCTGGGCCTGTTCGGCACCCTGTTCCTCCTGTTCCTGAAGTTCGTGCCCGCGGTGGCCATCAGCGAAGTGAAGGAGCTGCAGTTGGAGCTCAAGCACGCCGCCCACCAGAAATCCCACGGAGCGCACTAGAGTCATGGAAGCCACTGTCCTCGATTCCTGGGTGCTGGCCGAGTTCGAGACGCCAGATGTCCTCGTGGATGCCACCCGTCAGATGCGGGAGAAGGGCTTCCAGGGGATGGACACCTACTCTCCGTACCCGCTGCACGGCGGCTCGGAGGCCCTGGGCCTGCCCCCCTCGAAGGTCCCCTTCATCGCGCTGTGCGGTGGGCTCACGGGCCTGACCACGGCGCTCGCCATGCAGACCTGGATGAACACGTACGACTACCCGCTGAACATCGGTGGTCGTCCGCTCCTGTCCCTGCCGGCGTGGGTGCCGATTACGTTCGAGCTGAGCGTGCTGTTCGCCGCGTTCGGCATCTTCTTCGGCCTCTTGGGGCTGAGCCGGCTGCCGCAGCCGTACCACCCCGTCTTCGAGTCCGACGCCTTCCGCACCGCGTCCACCCACGGCTTCTGGCTGAGCGTGCCGCATGCGACGGGCCAGGACGCCGCGGCCGTCATTGACCAGCTCAAGGCCCTGGGTGCCACCCAGGTGACCGTCGTCACGGGAGAGAAGGAATGAGGTGGCTCATCCCCGCCGCCGGACTCGTCGCCCTGTCGGGCTGCGACGTCCCCTCGGAGTTCCTCCAGCGCATGGAGCACCAGGCCAAGTACGAGTACTACGAGGCCTCTGATTTCTGGGCGGACGGCCGTGCCATGCGCACGCCCCCGGCCGGAACGGTGCCCCGCGAGCGCTTCGACAAGCTCCCGGAGCTCAAGGACCCCGTCGCCCGGCAGACGGCCCTCAGCGGCCGCGCCAACGGCCAGCCCGTGGCCACCATCCCCGTGACGGTGGACCAGGGCCTGCTGAGCTTGGGTCAGAAGAAGTACAACATCGTCTGCTCGCAGTGCCATGGCGTGCTCGGCGACGGCAACAGCGTGGTGGCGGAGAACATGGCCCTGCGCCTGCCGCCGTCCCTGCTGGAGCTGGAGAGCAAGGCGGCGGGCCACTTCTACACGGCCATCAACGAGGGCTACGGCGTGATGCCGTCCTTCTCTGGTGAGCTCGACGTGCGCGAGCGCTGGGCCGTGGTCGCCTACGTGCGAGCCCTTCAGGAAGCCCGCAACACCCGTACGGGCGGGCAGCAGCCCGTTCCGCAGGAGAACCGATGACCCCCGCAGCCGAAGCCTCAGCCCCCCTGGAGCGCTACACCGGCACGCCGAAGTTGATGGTGCCGGCGTTCGGCCTGGGCGCCCTGGGCCTCTTGGCCACCCTGGCCGGCTTCTTCGCCTCGAGCGATGCCTATGCCAAGGGTGCGGCCGCCCACAGCTACCTGCTCGCCTTCGTCTACTGGGTGGGCATCAGCGTGGCCTTCCTCATCATGGTGGCCATCTTCCACACGGCGAAGGCCAAGTGGCTCATCGTCCTGCGGCGCACCATGGAGACGGGCGCGTCCGCGGTCCCCGTCTTCATCCTGCTCATCATCCCCGTGATTCTCATGGCGGGCTACCTGTACCCCTGGTGGCCGGGCTCGCCGCTGCGCGCCGCCATCACCGGCCTGGAGTCCGAGCACCTGTCGCACAAGGAGCACGGCTACCTGAACTGGAAGTTCACGCTCGTCCGCCACGTCATCTACTTCGTGGTGTGGGCCTTCGCGGCGTGGAAGCTGCGCGGGCTGAGCCTGAAGCAGGACGCGGAAGGCGGGCTGGACCTCACGGTGCGCATGCGCCGCTTCTCCCCCGGAATCCTCCCCTTCCTGGCGCTGACCATCACCTTCGCGTCGTTTGACTGGCTGATGAGCCTCACGCCGCTGTGGCAGTCCACCATCTTCGGCGTCTACTACTTCGCGGGCAGCTTCCTGGCCGCCTTCTGCATCCTGACCATCGCCACCACCAACGCCCGGGGCAAGGACCTCTACGGCAACGTGGTGACGCCGGCCCACTTCCACAACCTGGGCAAGCTGATGCTGGCCTTCACGGCATTCTGGGCCTACATCGCCTTCTCCCAGTTCATGCTGGTGTGGATCGCCAACATCCCGGAAGAGGCGCCCTGGTACGGCCTGCGCATCTTCGGCGCGTGGAAGCCGATGTCCATCGCCCTGTTCTTCGGCCACTTCGTGCTGCCGTTCTTCGTGCTGCTGTCACGGAATCTGAAGCTGCAGCCCCGCAAGCTGTCGGTGGTGGCCGTCTACCTGCTGGCCATTCACGCGGTGGACCTGTACTGGCTCATCTGGCCGGCGCTGACGGGGACCAACGGCCCCACCTTCCACTGGACGCTCATCACCGCGTTCCTGGGTGTGGGTGGCATCGCGGTGGGCTTCGCGCTGATGAACGCGCGCAACAACTACACGATGCCGGTGAAGGACCCCTACATCGCGGAGTCCCTGAGGTACGTGCAGCCATGAAGAAGACCCAGGTTGAGCTCGAGTCGCGTGTCATCGTCGGCGCCCACGGTGTGGCCGCCGAGGAAGACCACATCGTGATGAGCAAGGTGGTGGGCATTGGCGCCGGCTCGCTCGTCATCTTCGCGGTGGGAATCGTCTGGGCGTACGCCATCCAGGTCCGCACCATGAAGGAGGCCCAGCCGGACGGTCCTCCTCCGCGTCCGGCGGCCATGGGGCAGTACGAGGTGGGTATCGTCAACCAGCGCCTGTTCGAGCAGGACTGGCACGCCGAGGAGAAGATTGGCGGCCAGCAGCAGGCCCTGCAGGCCGGCTGGGGCGACCAGCCGGGCGTCAAGGCGCACCCCAACCTGGACGAGGCGATGAAGACCGTCATCGCCAAGAGCCGCAACCCGCCCCCGGCGCCTCCCGCGCCCGCCCCGCCGCCGGCTCCGGAGCCCACTCCGGCGCCGCGGCAGTAGCTTCCCTCACCTGCCTCGCGTAAGAGCCGTCCGCGATGATGTCCATCCTCTCCTACATCTCCCCGTGTGCCCCGCGCCGGGGGATGCTCGCCGTCGTGGCGCTGCTCGTCGCCACGGCGCTCCCGGCCTCCGCGATGCCGGGTGGGGGCAAGACGCCCCGCGCCATCGTTGAAGCACAGCAGGACGCGCCCCCGCAGCTCAAGGGTGTGGACGTGGAGGAGCACCTGGGTGAACCGGTGCCCCTGACGACCCGCTTCATCGACGTGAACGGCCAGGACGTGACGCTGGGCTCGGTGTTGCCCAAGACACTCCCCACCCTGTTGACGCTCGTCTATTACAACTGCCCCATGCTCTGTAACCTGGTGCTCAACGCCCAGGTGAAGTCCATGCGGGAGCTGGGGCTGGAGCTGGGCCGCGACTACGAAGCGGTCACCATCAGCGTCGACCCCGAAGACACCCCGGCGATGAGCAACGAGCGCCGGCGCAAGCACCTTCAGTCCATGGGGAAGCCGGAGAGCGCGCCCTGGCACTTCCTCACGGGCACCGACGAGCAGATCCACCGCATCGCCGACGCGGTGGGCTTCAAGTACACGTATGACGCGAGCACGAAGCAGTACGCCCACCCCGCGGTGGTGATGGTGCTCACGCCGGAGGGGAGCATCTCCCGGTATCTGTACGGGACGGACTTCCCCGCCAAGGACATGAAGCTGGCGTTGCTGGAGGCGGCCGGTGGCCGCGTCGGAACCAGCTTCGACCGCGTGGTGATGTCCTGCTTCAAGTATGACACCGCGACCCGGCGGTATGGCTTCTACATCTTCGGGTTCATCCGCCTGGGCGGCATGGCTGTCTTCCTCGCCCTGGCTACGATGCTGATCTATTTCTGGAGGCGCGAGCTGAAGAAAGGCGCGGCGGCATGAGCGAGCTTCTCAACAACCTTCTGTTCCTCCCGGAGAGCGCGTCCACGTTCGCGGAACGGGTCGACCTGCTGCACCACTTCGTCGTGGGAACGACGATGGTGATGTCGGCTGGCGTTGGCCTCGCGGCGCTGTTCATGTTCTTCCGGTACCGCCGGCGGATTCCCGACCAGGCAACCGAGTACGTCGTCCCCACGCTGAAGACGGAGTTCCTCTTCGTCTCCGTGCCGCTGGTGTTCTTCCTGGCCTGGTTCGGTATCGGCTTCAGGGACTTCACCTGGGTCACCACGCCGCCCAAGGACGCGATGGACGTCTACGTCATGGGCAAGCAGTGGATGTGGAAGTTCGCATACCCGGAGGGCCCCAACGGCGTGAACGTCCTTCACGTCCCGGCCAACCGTCCGGTGCGACTGCTCATCACTTCCCGGGACGTGCTGCACTCGTTCTACGTGCCGGCCTTCCGCATCAAGATGGATGCGCTGCCGGGTCGCTACACGCAGATCTGGTTCGAGGCGACCAAGCCCGGCACGTACCAGGTGCTCTGCACCGAGTACTGCGGCCTGTCGCACTCGAAGATGCTCGCGGAGGTCGTGGTCCTCCCCCAGGAGGAGTACGACGTCTGGATCAAGGACCAGCGCCGCGGCCGGTTGCAGGACCGCCAGGACGCGCTCGCGGACACCTCGCTGGTGCCGCCGGTGGCGCGCATGGTGGACCAGGGCCAGGTGCTGGCCGGGACGCAGGGTTGCCTGAAGTGCCACTCGGTGGATGGCTCGGCGCACATCGGCCCCACCTTCGTTGGCATGTATGACCGCGTGGAGAAGCTGGATGACGGCCAGACCATCCGCGTGGACGAGGCCTACATCACCCAGTCGATGATGGACCCTGGAGCCCACCTGGTGTCGGGCTACCAGAATGTGATGCCGACGTATCAGGGCAAGCTGCAGGGCCCCGAAACGGCCGCCATCGTCGAGTACATCAAGTCGCTTCGCACTCCGAACGTCCGCGAGGGCGCCTCCGAGGGACCCGCCTATGACCCCATCCAGTAGCCTCGATACGGCGGGGGCCGCCCCGCACGACGAGCACCACGACGACCACCCGAGCTATCTGGTGGATGGCACCACCATCAAGAGCTGGCTCTTGACGGTGGACCACAAGCGCATCGGCGTGATGTTCCTGTTCTTCATCCTGCTGTTCTTCCTCGTGGGCGGCATCTTCGCGATGCTCCTACGGGTGGAGCTGCTGACGCCGGGTCCGACCATCATGGACGCGATGACGTACAACCGTACGTTCACGCTCCATGGCCTGGTGATGATCTTCCTGTTCATGATTCCGGCGATTCCGGCCGTCTTCGGCAACTTCATGTTGCCGCTGATGCTGGGCGCCAAGGACGTGGCCTTCCCCCGGCTGAACCTCGCGTCGTTCTACATCTACCTGACGGGCGCCGTGTTCATGCTCTGGGGCATGCTCAACGGCGGCCTGGACACGGGCTGGACGTTCTACACCCCGTACAGCACGCACACGACGACGACGGTGGCGCCGGTGATGTTCGGCGCGTTCATCATCGGCTTCAGCTCCATCGCCACGGGCATCAACTTCATCGTCACCTGCCACACGATGCGCGCGCCCGGCATCACCTGGTTCAAGATGCCCCTGTTCGTCTGGGCCATCTACGCCACCAGCTGCATCCAGGTGCTCGCGACGCCGGTCATCGGTCTGTTGACGGTGCTGGTCGCGGTGGAGAACCTGTTCAGCTTCGGCATGTTCGACCCGGCGCGCGGCGGCGACCCGGTGCTCTTCCAGCACCTATTCTGGTTCTACAGCCACCCGGCCGTGTACATCATGGTGCTGCCCGCGTTCGGCGTGATGAGCGAGATTGTCAGCACGTACAGCCGCAAGAACATCTTCGGCTACCGCGCGGTGGCGTACTCCAGCCTCGGCATCGCCTTCGTCGGCTTCTTCGCCTGGGGCCACCACATGTTCGTGTCCGGTCAGTCGACCTTCGACGCGGGCGTGTTCGGCGTGCTCACCATGCTGGTGGGTGTGTTCACCGCCATCAAGGTCTTCAACTGGGTGGGCACCGTCTACAAGGGCGCCGTCGACTTCAAGACGCCGTTCGCCTACTTCTGCGGCTTCCTGTTCTTCACCGTGTTCGGTGGCATGACGGGCATCGCGCTGGGCACGGTGTCGCTGGACGTCCCGTGGCACGACACCTACTTCGTCGTCGCCCACTTCCACTTCATCATGGTGGGAGCGACCATCATGGCCTTCCTGGCCTCCCTCCACTACTGGTTCCCGAAGATGTTCGGGAAGACGTACCACGAGGGATGGGGCCTGGTGTCCGCGGCGCTCATCATCCTGGGCTTCAACGCGACGTTCATCCCCCAGTTCCTGGTGGGCAACAACGGCATGCCGCGCCGGTACTATGACTACCCGGAGCGCTTCCAGGCCCTGAACGTGGCCTCCACCGCGGGCGCGTCGCTGCTCGCCTTCGGCTTCATCATCATCGCGTGCTACCTGACGTACGCGCTGGTGTTCGGCGAGGCCTCTGGCAAGAACCCGTGGCGCAGCAAGGGCTACGAGTGGGTGAGCGAGTCGCCTCCGCCGACGCACAACTTCGTGGGCCCGCAGGTGACCTTCCCCGAGGAGCCCCACTTCTACGTCGACCCGAAGAAGGCCGAGGTTCCCGATGCAGTCTAGCGCCCACACCGCCGACGGCACGGCCAACGTGCCGCGCCTGGCGGAACACTTCGCGTCGCTCGAGGTGCAGAACCATGCCGCCCGTCTGGGCATGTGGCTGTTCCTGGCGACGGAAATCCTGCTCTTCGCCGGCCTGTTCGTCTGCTACGGCTGCTACCGCTTCCTCTTCCCGGAAGCGTGGGCGGCGGGCAGCCGCAGCCTGGACCTGACGATGGGCACGGTGAACACCATCGTCCTCATCACCTCCTCGCTGACCGCGGCGCTCGCGGTGCACTACGCGAAGGAGGGGAAGAACAAGATGGTGGGCGTGATGTTCGCGCTGACCCTCGTGATGGCGGTGGGCTTCCTCGTCATCAAGTACTTCGAGTACGCGCACAAGTTCCACATCGGGACGCTGCCGGGCCGGTACTACTTCTACGAGGGGATGCAGATGCCCGGCATCACCCTCTACTTCACGGTCTACTTCTGCTCGACGGCGCTGCACGCGCTGCACGTCATCATCGGCATGACGGTGCTGGCGGTGGCGATGGTCCGGGCGTTCAAGAAGAAGGACTTCGGCCCCAACAACTACACGATGGTCGAGCTGGGCAGCATGTACTGGCACCTCGTCGACCTGGTGTGGATCTTCCTGTTCCCCATGCTGTACCTGGTCTGAGGGCGACACCACCATGGCCATCGCCAACGAATCCCATCAGGAAGAGAAGAACATGCACGCGCACCACGGAGCGGGCCGCTACTGGCTCATCTGGGGTGTCCTGCTGGTGTTGACCGTCGTCACCGTCGTCACCGGCCGCATGCACCTGCCGTCCTTCGGCCTGCTGCTCGCGCTCGTCATCGCCACGGTGAAGGGCACGCTCGTCACGCTGTACTTCATGCACCTGGCCGAGCACCGGGGCGCCAACCGCATCGTCTTTGGCGTCTCCATCGTCTTCGTGGTGCTGATGCTCATCATCCCGCTCGCGGACTTCGGCACCCGCTTCCGTGGCGCCAACCCGCCCGGCTCGCAGTACAGCGACCTGCAGCCCCCCGATATCGGCACGGGCGCGCAGCGCGGCCGGTTCGGCGGTGGGCTGAGGCCGCACCAGACGAAGGACACGCCCGAGACTCCGGAACCCGGGCACCACTGATATCCCGGGGCCTTTCAAAAGGCCCCTGCTTCAACCGCGCGGCGCCGAGGGAGACTTCCCCGGCGCCGCGTTGCTTTTGTCCGGTTACAGCGCCACTTCCAGGTTGAAGGCCAGCGCGGTGTCCGTGGACACCTTGCCTTCGGGCGGCTTGCTGTCGTGCTTCACCATGAAGCTGACGCCCAGGGACAGCGACTCGGTCAGGCCCACGGAGAGCTGCGTCTGGCTGTTGGCCAGCACGCGGGAGTCACCGATGACGCTCAGCAGCACCTCGGCGTCCTCCTTCAGGAGGACTTCCTTGGTGATGCCATAGCGGAAGGCCACGCCGAAGCGCGGGCCGCCCAGGTCCACATCCGGCAGGTCCATCCGCGACGGGTAGTACTGGAAGCGCGTCTCGCGCGCGTAGCGGAAGGCGAGGTCCGTGCGCAGGTAGGACTCGCGCTCGTCCTTCGACTTCTCGTCCCACCAGAGGACGCCAAGACCGCCTTCGCCGGAGGTCCGCGACTCGACGCTGCCCACGTGGTCCGTCAGCGCGCCCGCCAGCAGGTAGCCGCTGAGCATCTTCGTGAAGCGCCGGTCCCCGCGCAGCTCCACGCCCGCGTTGAGGGCCACCAACTGCGACTCCGCCTCCTCCCCCGACACCTCCGGCGGACGGCTGCGGCCATAGTTGCCGAAGGCCTTCACGCCATAAATCCAGTGCTCGGTGGTGCGCGACGCGCTGGCCAGACCGCTGAACGTCAGGGTGGAGGCGTTGCCCGTCAGGGAGATGAGGCCCAGGCCCACGACGATGTCCCACTCCTCCTTCTTCTTCGCGGCGGCCGCGGCCGCGGCGGCTGCGTCAGCATCAGCCGGCTTCGCGGGCGTGGCGCCGGCGGCGATGCCAGCGGCGCGCTCGGCGGCCAATGCGGGCAGAAGCAGCGTGCACAGCAGCGCGACTCGGGCGGTGCTCATGAAATGCGAATCTCCTGGGTGTAGCGGGCCCCCCCTGGAATTAAGCACAACCACGACAATCAACCATTG
>NZ_JABUMQ010000288.1:0-14795 GCF_013336645.1 Myxococcus sp. CA039A
GCGGGGAGCCGGACGCGGGGCCTGACGGTGGGCGGGATGGTGGGATTCCGCTTTCCGAGGACGCGGGGCCTGACGGTGGGCTGAACATCCCCGTCCGGCCGCTGGGGGATGGCGGTGTGGATGCGCGGATGACGGCGTGGAGCGACTGCGAGGACGGCTGGCAGTCGCGCACGGTGCTGCCGCTGGGAGCAGACAGGGGGTATCCACAGTTCGCCCTGGATGCGGACGGTGAGGCGTACTTCGTCGAGTACACCGACGCGGTGCTGCGAGTGGTGACGACGAAGCCCTGGCGCGTCTTCGCCGAGACGGGTTTCGCGGGAGGGCAGTGGTGGTTGGGTGGCATCCGCGTGGATGCGGCGGGTGAGGTCCATCTGGCCATCAGCCCGCGGTCCGATGACCTGGCGCAGGTGGTCCCCACCGATTTCCTCCATCACACAGGGGGACGCTGGGAGCACGCTCGGCTGATGAGTGGCCTGGTGCGTGCCCATGACCTGGATGCGCAGGGCAGGCTGCATGCCATCAGCCTGGTGGATGCGGTGAAGCACCGGCTCAACCATGTGCAGGGTCGTATTGGTGATTTGTCTGTCATCGATACGGGCATCGAGCTCGGGTCGCTCTCCACGCGCGTGTCGCTGCGCGCGGATGGCCAGGGCAAAGCCCATGTGACGTATGAGTACGACGCCGTGCTTGGACGCGCTGGCATCTTCTACGCGACGAACGCCTCGGGGACGTGGGTGAGGGAGCAGGTGGCCGCTGCGGGTGCGAATCCGGTCATCGCGGTGTCACCAGCGGGGGTGCCGCACATCCTTTGGGCGAAGGCGGGCGTCTTGTCGCTGAGCAGCCGGAGTGCTCCAGGCGAGTGGTCGACGAGCATCCTTCCCTTCGAGTCGTCTTCTGGTGAGCTGAGGTTCTCCGCCTCGGGGGTGATTCATGTGCTGCGCAATCTCGGGAAGCGGTTGGAGTACCGGAACGACGCGCGGGGGGATTGGGCGCCGAAGACGGTCATCGACCTGGAGTCCAGCCTCCTCGATTCACCCTTCTTCGACTGGGCCCTGGAGGTGGATGCACAGGGCCGCGCGCATGTGATGTACACGGAACTGGTCGAAGCCCAGGAGCCGATGCGAATGCTCCGGC
This sequence comes from Myxococcus sp. CA039A, assembly GCF_013336645.1. Classification (NCBI taxonomy): domain Bacteria; kingdom Pseudomonadati; phylum Myxococcota; class Myxococcia; order Myxococcales; family Myxococcaceae; genus Myxococcus; species Myxococcus sp. CA039A. Next base: position 1,135 of record NZ_JABUMQ010000288.1, read on the forward strand.
GCATCGGCTATTCGCGCCAGTGTCCGTGAGCATTACCGCGTCGCTCGTCCTCCACCCGCTCGCTTGCGAGGTCGCCGCGGGTGTTGCCCCTTCGGCGTGCGAACGCCCGGGGCGCGCGCGTCGAGCAGGCGTTTGTCGCGGGCCAGCTCTCGCTCCAGTTCTTCGACGCTCGGCAGATAGGTCACGTACTTGGCGGCGAAGAGTTGTTCATGCTCGTGGAGGATGGAGTAGCGGGCCACCGCTTCGTTCTTCTGCGCGCAGAGGATGAGCCCAATCGTGGGGCCATCGCCTTCTGTTCGTCCCTGCGCATCGAACAGCCGCACATAGCTGTCCATCTGGCCCACGTCCTGGTGCGCGAGCTTGCCAAGCTTGAGGTCGATGAGCAGGTAGCACTTCAGGATGACGTTGTAGAAAACGAGATCGACGTAGAAGTGTTCGTCCTCGAAGGACAATCGCTTCTGTCTCGCCACGAAGGCGAAGCCCCTGCCGAGCTCGAGGAGAAAGTGCGAGAGCTTGCCGAGGATCGCGCGCTCCAGGTCGCTCTCGCGCAGCAGCTCGCTCTCGGGAAGGTCGAGGAAGTCGAGGACGAAGGGGTGCTTGATGGCGTCGGCTGGTCTCTCGAGGACCTGTCCCCGGGTCGCGAGGTCCATGACGCCGTGCTTGTCGCGGCTCTTGAGCAGGCGCGCGAAGAGGTGCGTGTGAATCTGTCGTTCGAGGTGCTCGACGGGCCAGGAGCCGCGCTCGGCCTCGATTTCGTAGAAGCGCCGTTCGGCCTCGTGCTCGAGCTTCATGAGCAACCGATAATGTGACCAGCCGAGCATCGGCGAGAAACCCTCGAGAACGCCCTGGTGCCCGAGTGCTCGCTCGAGGTCCTGGAGCACGCCTCGTTCCTTGTGGCGGAACTCACGCTCGGGGCCGGTTGATGCGCCCGAGGACGCCCTTGAAGATTCGCCACTTTCGATGTGGCGAATCTCAGGGGAGCGGTCTGCGTACGCGAGATAGAACGTCCTGAAGTAGCGGAGATTCGTCGTGGAATAGCCCCGACCTACTCGCTCTTGAAGGCGGGCGGAGAGGGCTTCGAGGAGCTGGTCGCCATAGCCTGCTCGGTGTGCGCCGCCTTGATGGAACTCGACGAGTTCTCGCCCAATCTGCCAGTACGCCAGCACCATCATGCTGTTGATGGAGCGAAGGACCTGCGCGCGGGACTTCTCGAGAATCGCCACCACGCGCTCGAGCAGGGAACCGACGTCGGGCGCTCTGGACCCCGCTAACGTCGACTGTTGTCTCCGTGGCGCCGAGGATTTCTTGCCCTTCGCTTTCGAGGTCTTCTGGCGGGACTGCTTCGTCGTCAACGACCACCTCTGTGCTGAATGAGTGCCACCATTCTTCCTGGCGGCGGAGAGGTCCACCCTACTGGATGGGTGTGACGGTGCTGCCGGGGATGCCGTGTGACCGCCTCGGAGGCTCAGGGCGCGTCACGAAGTCGCAGGCCCACGCGCGCGAGCAGGGGCGGGCCCAACGTGTCCACGCCCGCGCGGCCCGCGAGGTATTCGCGGTCGAAGAGGTTCTCCACCGCGGCGAAGAGGTCCACCTTCCAGAAGAGCCGCCGGCTGACGGCCGCATCCACGACGAGCGCGCCACCCATGCCGCGCTCATTGAGGTCATCCTCGTATTGAGGCCCGGTGACTCGGAGCTGCACGGTGGCGGTGACGAGGGACGGGTCCTCGAAGGTGAGGCTGGCGGCGGCTCGATGCCTGGGGTCCTGCGCGAGCTGTCGGCCCACGAGCGCCGGCTGGCCGGGCGCATCCGTCACGGTGGGGTCCACGAAGGTGTACCCGAGGAGCGTCGTCCACTGGCGTGACAGTCGCCAGTCGATGCTGGCCTCCACGCCGCGCACGCGAGCGCGGCCCAGGTTCTGCCGCTCGCGGCCCGCGCCGTCGGGGAGGGTGACGTTGGTGATGGGGTCCTCAAGCACGTTCCAGAAGCCGGTGACGCGGGCGGTGAGGGTGCGCAGGGGCTCGACTTCCACGCCAGCCTCCGCGCCCCACAGGCGCTCCGCGCCGAGGTTCGCGTTCGCGGCGGTGAACACGGTGCCGACCTGGAAGGGGCGATAGAGCTCGTTGAGCGTCGGTGCGCGGAAGGCTCGATACCCGGAGGCACGCAGCGTGACGGCGTCCCAGGGACGCAGGCGCACGCCCAGGCGTGGGCTGAGCTGGTGCTCGGTGCGGTCGTCGAAAGGAGTGGTGTCCACCGCGCCGTTGGCTCGCTCGACACGTTGGAGCCCTTGCGTGTTGCGCCAGACGTCGAAGCGGAGCGCGGCCGAGAGCTCCAGTGCGGAAGTGATGGCGTAGAGGTCCTGGAGGAACACGCCACCTGTCCACTGCGTGCCGCCGGCTTCACGGGTGAGGACGGTTTCAGGGGTCTGCGTGGGTGGGAAGAGTTGCTCGCGGGATGTGCCCGCCATCCGCCGAGCGTCGAGGCCCGCGGAGAGCTGATGGGTGCCACCCGCCGTCCAGCTCGGCGCGGTCCACACGAGTGAGGCACCCTGGTCATCAGCAGGCACGTCCTGGGACGCGGCGAGCGACTCAGCGGCGCGGTCCTGGGCGACGCGTGCGCGGTTCTGTTCAAAGCGAAGGGCACGGCCGTAGAGGTCCAGGGAGAAGGTGCCCAGTGTGTCGGTTTGAAGTCGCGCGCCCGCGCCGAAGTGCGCCAGCTCCACGCGAGCGGTGGTGAAGCGGGTGCCTCCGTTCTGGTTCTCACGGAAGAGGTTGGCGCGAGCGGACAGCGTCAGCGCGTCAGAAGGTTGAGCTTCGACGCGGCCGTTGAGGACGACATGGTTGCTGGGCGTGTCGCTGTCGATGGCGCCGCGTTGGCCCGGGGTGACGATGCGATAGCCGCTGCTGGTGAGCAGCTCGGTTTCGACAGCGGCGGCGATGGGGCCCCAGCGGTGTGCACCGCGCGCGGCGAGGAGGCCCGTGTCGCGGTTGCCGGCGGAGAGGTCCGCGTCGAGCGCCGGGCCGGTGATGGGGCGGGAGATGAGCTGCACGACGCCGCCGAGCGCGGAGCTGCCATAGAGGGCGGAGCCGCCACCGGGGACGACCTCGATGCGGTCCAGTCCAAGGCGCGGGAGCGAGCGCCAGAAGACCCAGCCCCCGAGCGGGTCATTGACGGGGACGCCGTCCAGCAGGACGAGGGTGCGCGCGACACCGGACGGAGCGAGACCGCGCAGGTTGAGGCCCTGGGCGGTCGGGTCGGAGACGAGGCTCGGCGTGCGGCGGAAGGTGGCGACCGAGGGCAGGGAGCGGACGAGGGTGTCCTGCGTCAGCGAGGGACTGCGGTCGATTTCCTCGCGAGGCAGCACCACGGTGGTGGCGGGCACATCTCGCACGGGACGTGGAAGGCGCGTGCCCGTGACGACGGTTCGCGAGGATGCACTTGTCTCCGGCGTCGCTGTGGGCAGCGCCGTGCTTGATGGAACCTCAGGCGCGGTGGACGCATCGGCGATGGGAGCAGCAGGCGCCTCGTGCTGTGAGGGTGCCTCGGCGAAGGCGCGGGAGGTCGCCACCTGCTCCATGGGCGCATCGACAGCGACACGAGGGGACGTCTCAGGCGCCGTGGGTACATTGGCGGCGGGCCGCTCCGGTACAGCTACGGAGGAGCCGTCGGAGCCGTCGGAGCCGTCGGAGCCGTCGGAGCCGTCGGAGCCGGCGATGCGAGTGCGCGACTCAGGCGATGAGGAGGTGCCAATGACGGTGTTCCGCGCGCCGGACTCCGTCGTCGTTATTCCGGTGTCTGGTGTTTGAGCCCAGGCCAGTGACGAGAGCAGCACCCAGGGAACCACGAGCCGACGAGGTGATGACGGGATGCATGACGACCTGCGCGGCATGTCTGGCGGTTCCTTTTCGGTCCGGGGGCTCTCGGCGCGGCAGTATGTCCCCACCTCGGGCACGGGCGCCCGCCGAGCGTCATGAGGCTCGGCGAGGCCTCGTGGTATCGTCCAGTTCGCAACGAGCGCGGGGGCATCCTGGATGTGTGGTCACGACGTGTTGGAGCGGACTTCACACCCGCGAGGCGGGGTGATGAAAGTGCTCGCCGCGCGGAGGCTCAATGACAGGGACTGCGCGGTCTCCCTCGAGCTGGCCGGGTCACGTTACGAACTCGTGGCTGAGCGCATCTGGGGACCGGAACAGGGACCAGGGCTGGCGTTGGGAGATTTCTCGCCCTCGCGAGTCTTCGCCGACCTGCCGCTCAGTGCGCGCCAGCTTCGCGAGTTGATTCGCACAGCGGTCCTGTCTCACCGGGGAGAAGCCCTGGAGTTCCCGGTGGAGGTTCCGGGCTAGCGAGCAGGTGTGCGCTTTGCCTCACCCGCCCGCGTCGCGAGGTGAGAGGCCGCGCACGGTGAGCACCGCGGTGTCCACCTCCGCGAGGATGCGGCGCGCGTGGTGAAGGAAGACCTCTCCAGCGGGAAGCAGGCGCATGCCCTGTCGAGTGCGCTCGAAGAGGCGCGTGCCGAGCTCGTCCTCGAGCGCGAGGATGTGGCGGCTCAGCGGCGGCTGGGTGAGATGGAGCCGGCGCGCGGCGCGGCCCACGTGGCGTTCCTCGGCCACCGCGACGAAGGACTGGAGGTGGGTGATGCTCACGGCCCCAGGTTACCGCGAGCGCTCATGTCCTGCACCCCCGCCCTCGAGCGCGATACCGAAACAGCATTGGACGCTGACGCCCCCCAGGGACACCTTGGCTCCCCATGGGAACACCATTGTTCAAGGGCACCGAGGTAGAGCGTCTGCGTCGTGCGGGCGAGGCGGCTGCTGGCACGCTCGCCTGGGTCGCGGGGAAGCTGACGCCGGGCATCTCCACGGAGGACATCAACCAGTGGGTGCGCGAGGACACGGCCCGTCGAGGCGGCACGCCCAGCCAGTTGGGCTACCACGGTTTTCCCGCGACGGTCTGCACCAGCCGCAATCACGTCGTCTGTCATGGCGTCCCACGCCCGGACGAAAGACTGGCCCCCGGTGACATCATCAACGTCGACGTCACCACCTGCCTGAACGGCTACCACGGAGACACGTCGGCCACGTTCTGCATCGGTGACGTTTCCGCCGACGCTCGGCATGTGGTGGACGTGGCACGCCGGTGTCGTGACGTGGGTGTCTCCGTCGTGCGTCACGGTGCTCGGATGGGCGACATCGGCGCGGCCATCCAGGAGCTGGCGGAGAAGGAAGGGTGCAGCATCGTGCGGGAGTTCGGAGGACACGGCATCGGACGCTCCATGCACGCGCCGCCCCATGTTCCGCATTTCGGCTCGCGGGGGACGGGCATCACCTTGCGCTCCGGCATGGTGCTCACCATCGAACCGATGGTGAACCTGGGCCGCCCCGAGATTCGAATGCTCGCGGACGGCTGGACGGTGGTGACGGAGGACGGAAGCCTCTCCGCGCAGTTCGAGCACACCATCCTGGTGACGCGCGAGGGCTGCGAGGTGCTCACCCCATATCCCGGTGCTCATCCGGTGGTGGAGCCACCCTCCCGGACGTCACAGCCCGAGGCCCGTTGAGTTGAGCCTGGAGCACGACGTGTTCGACGCAGCACCGTCGAGGTCTTCCCGTCCGGCGGCGCACCGGGCCGTTCGATGACAGCCGTCGTGCTGCCCCGATCTCCGACCGCGTGACACTCCTCCGCGAGATTGTTTCGGGCTGAATGTCTCCGCACCCTGGCTGCTTGATGCTGGTGGGCGAGGGGAGTCCTCCCCACGCCTGTCTCGGGCTGAATCCTTCCGAGACTCCGGCTGTTTGATGCCGGTGGGCGAGGGGAGTCCTCCCCACGCCTGTCTCGGGCTGAATCCTTCCGAGACTCCGGCTGTTTGATGCCGGCGCGAATTGCGGCTAGACGTGTGGCCTGCGAGTGGGGGCCGCATGCGCGCACGAGGCGACAAGGTCGGAGTCGGGAGCGTGGTGTTGGGCGTCGTACTGCTCGCGGCGGGAATCCCCCTGCTGGTGCCTCGGCACATTCCACGCGAGGACGCCGCCGCGAACCCGGCCACGGTGCACCAGGAGCCAGCCGAGGTGGCTCGGCCTGGAGACCCGCGCAAGGACTCGCCGGAGCCTGTCCTTCACATCGAGCAGGTCCAGGGACCTGATGGCCTCACGGTGCAGGTGGCGAGTTCCACCCCCGCGACATCCCTGCTGACGAGGTTCGCGAAGGACGCACTGGTTCCCCTGACTCCAGATGAGGAAGCGCTCCTGCGTGAGGAGCCCGTCGACGACCTGGCCGCGCTCGTGACTCGTACGGAGCGAGCCTTCCAGGACGCGAGCCCTGAAACCCGGGCACGACAAGAGCAGCGCTATCTCGCCGCGCTCAATCTCGTCGCGAAGCTCTCCGCATCACCTCCGGACGACGCCCGTGCACGGGACGAGGACACTCGCTACCAGCGCGCGCTCGCGGAGGAGCAGGTGAAGTGGAGAACTCTCTCGCCCGCGGAACGAGACCGCGCGCAAGAGACATTCAAGGAGTGGTTCTTCCAGGGGGAGCAGAAGCGATGAAGTCGTTCATGGGGGCGCTTCGCGTGGTGTTGCTGCTGGCGCCGATGATGGCGTGGGCGGGGCCGCACTACGTGGCATCGCGGGACTGGGGCAGCTTCATCTGGCTGAGCACCTGGCTCGACGCGGGACAGACGTACACCTTCGAGACGCGAGAGCTGACGGGCTCCGTGCCGGACACGGTGCTGCACGTGTTGCGCGACAGGAATGGCTGGAGTCAGGTCGCAGTGGGTGACGACTGCCAGGGCGCCACGCGCTCGTGTGTGACTTTCGTCGCGCCGGACTCAGGCTACTACCGCGTCTGGGTGCGAGCGTACGCGGATGGGCGCGGCGGCACGGCGAGCCTGTATCGCAACGGGACGCTGCTCCTGTCGCAGCAGCCTTTCGGAGGCGTGCCGCTCCTCTTCGCGTGGAACGCGAAGGACACCTTCAGGGCCTCGGCCACCAGCCCCGGAGGCGGAGACCATCTCCTCTTCCTGCTGCGCTCCAATACCGAGTACCTCCAGCACGATGACGACAGCGGGCCGAAGTACTACCCGCTCGTCACCGCGACGAGCACGCAGAACGTCGGCACTCAGCGCGTGGTGGTGGGGCGCTTCCCGGGCAGCGCCGGAACGGCCAGCTTCGTCCACGACGAGGAACTCTGGTCCACCATCTTCGATGACAACGACGGTGACGAGGATGGGCTCTCGGACTCGCTCGAGCCGCTCATCGGACTGAGTCAGAACAACGAGGACTCGGATGGGGACTCGATAGCGGACACGCTGGAGGTGTTCGGCAATGACGGCTTCTCCTTCTCCGAGTGGAGCAGCCCCACGGCAAGGGACCTCTACGTGGAGGTCGACTGGATGCAGCACCCGACGAACCCGTACCTTACGCGGCAGCCGTACGCCGGCCTGGTGGCGGACGCGGCGGCGGTGTTCGCCCAGGAGACGGGTGGGAGCGTGCGGCTGCATGCCTTTATCGACGGCGCGCTGCCCTGGCATGAGGTGGTCTGCTACGGGAGCTGCGCCAACGGCGTCGACTTCTACGCGTTGAAGCAGAGCGCCTTTTCGTCCGCGAACCCCGAGCGCCGGCCGTACTTCCACTACGCGATGTGGGCCAACCGGCACACGAGCCTCACGAGCTGCTCGTCGGGCAAGGCCGAGCTGCTGGGCAACGACCTCATCATCAGCATGGGCTGCTTCAGCAGTCCGAGCATCCAGGAGCAGCGCGGCACGTTCATCCACGAGCTGGGCCACAACCTGAACCTTGACCACAACGGCAACGACGTGCCGGGGCAGTACAGCGTGGTGCATGACAGCGTGATGAACTATCGCTACCAGTTCGCGGGCGTGAGCAACTCGGGGTGGCACTCATACTCGTTTGGCGACAACGGCTGCGCGGCGTGTGGTTCGTCACCGAAGGCGGAATGTGTCTCCTGCCGCGATGGCTTCCTGGGCTGCGGCTTCCCGGGCTGCGGCTCCTGCGACTGCGACGTGGGAGAGTGGGGCTCGCTGGAGCTCGACTTCTCCGACGACGGCGACGCGGATGATGGCGCGAGCCGAGGCTCGAAGCGCTCACTGCTGACCCGCTATGCGCCGGACGACAAGGGGGGCCCCGCGCGCTTCCAGCCGAGGGTGCCGCACGAAGAGCCCTCGCTGGTGCGACGGCGTGACGACGTCCGGCGCAAGCGGGAGCGACTCCTGTCTCGGGGACGCGTGGAGGGACGCGACTTCCACGTGTCGGCGGATGGAACGCTGCTGTACGCGGAATGCCTCTGACCTCGACGGTCAGGATGCGTCAGGTTCGTTGGGAGCAGGGTGCCCCAGCCCGCGTCAATCACCACCGGTCCCTGGCCCGGCTTTCCCTAGACGTCCACGGGGACATCCGCCACCCCATGGTCGAAGGGGCACTGGAGTTGTCGCGTGTCGTCATGCGGGTCCTTCCTCGGACGGGCGAGAGTAGGTGGGGCGCACCGTGACCGAAAGCCGCGAAGCAGACTTGCCGCCGCATCGCTGGCCTCCCTTTATTAGAAGGGCGAAAGTCGGCGGAGGCGGAGGGCACTTGCCCTGCAGAGGAGCACGTGATGCCGAAGTCGGAAGGACCACACCGGCTGGGCGCGCGGAGCTGTGCGCTGGGGTTCTTGCTGATGCACGGCGCCTGCTGGCTTCGCCCCGAGCCTCCCGCGACGGACGCAGGCTCTGTTGTCGCGGCGCGGTCCGAAACCCCACCGTCTTCAGCCGTGGGCGGGGTTCGTGAGCCGCCCGCTGGAGGACTCGCTCCGTCCGACGTGGCTTCGCGTGACTCCAGGCGCGCTGTGCCTTCGTCCGCCGACGGAATCACGGTGTCGGGCGCCTCCGCGGAATCGACGTCAGATGGAGGTACTCGCGCGTCGGAGTCACCTGGCTCCCTCGCGTGCGCGGACGTGTGGCGCGCGGCCCGGGTGGACGTGGCCTTTAAGGAGACGCCGGAGATGCGCTCCATTCAGCGCACAGGTCCACGTCTGGAGCGACGGTTCACCGTGGCCCGACAACTTCGAGGTGCATACCGCCATGGGGGCCAGTGGGCCTCGGTGCTGGAGTACGAGGCAGGCGAAACGCGCGGAGGCGTGAGCTACGGGCTCACCGTGCCAGAGGTCCTGGCGGACCTGACGGGACGTACCGTGGGCTGGGTCAGCCACCGCGAGCCCGCGAGCTGTGTCTCCATCGACGGAGAGCATCCAGAACTCCTCTCGGGCGACACGCTCCGCGACGCGGACGGAGGGCTCTTGCTGCTCACGGTACCGAGCGCGCCCACCACGCCGGAAGGCGAAGTCCTGCTGCCCACGGGACTGGTGCCGGAGCTGCGAGTCCGGTGGGAACTTGCTGACTGCGAGCGGCGAAAGGACACACGCACCCAGGGCGCACGGCTCCGGTTCGAGGATGCCCGGAAGCGTGGCGGATCACCCGTCACTGTCTCTGTTGGAGAGACGAAGCGACTTCTGCTGGGAGGTGTCCGCTACGAGGTGCGCGTGGCGAGAGCGCAGGCGGACACATCGGACCGCTGCGGGCAGGCGGTGTTCACGGTGTTCCGAGAGGGGCTCCGCGAGGAGTTGTAGTCCTCCTGTGCCTCGGGAGGCCGCACGGACACGTCGAAGCTCAGTCGACCCCGTACACGCGGCTCGGGGTGCCCTCATAATCGGTGATGCGCTCGAACCGCAGCCCGAGTCGCTCCGCGACGCGGAGGGACGGTGCATTCTCCGGATGGATGATGGCGACGAGGGGCACATCGGGGAGGTGTCGCCGGGCCTTCTCCACGGCGACGCGCGCGGCCTCCGTCGCATAACCCAGCCCCTGGGTCCGAGGCGCGAACCGATAGGCGAGGTTCAACACCGTCCGACCCTCGAACAGCTTGTGGCGCACGCCGCAGACGCCCACGACGACGCCCGGTGTCTCTCGTTGCTCCACGGCCCAGTACCCCACGCCGTGTTTCGCCCAGTCACTCAACCACAGCGCCAGCAGCTCCCTCGCGGCGTCCAGCGAGCGCAAGGGGCCGGAGGGGTTGAAGCGAGAGGTCTCCGGGTCGCCATGGAGTGTGAACACCGCGTCCAGGTCGGTCTCGCGAAACGGGCGAAGCAGCAGCCGTTCCGTCGTCGTGCTCTCGAAGCCGTGAAGCATGGTGTGCATCATGTTCCGCGTCGCCTGCTCGCGCACGTCGGTTCGTCGCGGTTCCAGGCCCTACCGAGGGTGTGTGCCTCAGCGTGGCTGGTTGGTCAGGACGGGCACAGGGAGGGCCGCGAGCGTAGCGGTGAGGTCTCCCTTCAGCCGATGGAACGTTCTCAGGAACTTGAGGGCCAGGGGGCGGGTCGGCGCCTCGGGTCGCGGGGGACGGCTCCAGTAGGACACCAGCCGACTCTCGAAGCCGAGGTCATCCAGGAAGGGGAGCACGTCATGAACTCCCAGCAGCAGGCGAGGCGCGTGAGAGCCGTGGAGCACCACATGACGATGGCCGTCGTGTCCCCACTGCCTGCTCCATCCCGTGGCCGACGCGCGCTTGAGGTAGCTGTTCAAGGCTTTCTGTCCGGTGGGAAGCCGCAGCAGCTCGCGCAGGAGTTGCGCCATCAGACCGCGCTCGGTCGGGAGGCTCTTCTTTCTCGTGCGCAGGCGCCAGGACTCCTGGGCCGACAGCTCCGCGGTGCTCAGGAAGTGCTTCTCCTGCTTCAGATGAGAGAGCGCGTGACGGCCGACGAGCCCATCGGGGAGCGCCTTGCGCATCAACCCCAATCGCAGGTCGCGAGGCTGGTCCAACGTCCGTTGTTCCGCCCAGCGGATGAAGGGGTTGACCTTGTCCGAGGCTTGTCGTTCCCACACCAGCCCCCGCATCTCGGAGGAGGTGTCTTCATCCAGCTCCGCGCAGTCCTCGGCGAACTCGGGGTCTCTGATGAGCTGGGCGACCCGGGTCCTCGAGCTGCGGCGGGAGCGCCGGTGCAGGCTCGCGCGACTCTTGCGAGCTGCCTGTCGGTGCGTGGAAGGCAACAGACTGCGTGCCATCTCGAAGGACTTGTCATCGCCGTAGCGCATCCAGGGCTCCCTTGCGGGCCCAGCGACGCCACGGCCTTGCCTTCCTGACACCGGAGGAGAAGGTCTCCCTCGCGCCCGGACAGTTCCGCCGTCGCGGGCGGCCTGGGGGCGACTACGCCTTCATCGACTCCGGCAGCACCCAATCCGGCTTGAGGCGCTGGATGACCTTGGCCAGGTTCTCCTTGTCCTGGGCCTTCTCCAGCGCGGCGTCGGGCGTGACGATGTTGTCGCGCACCAGCCTCTCCAGGTGCATGTCGAGCGTCTGCATGCCCTGGCCCTGGCCCGCCTGCATCTTGGATGCAATCTGGAAGACCTTGCCCTCGCGAATCATCGCGGCGATGGCCGCGCCACCCACGAGGATTTCCAGCGCCGCCACGCGGCCCTTGCCATCCGCCGTCTTGATGAGCTGCTGCGCGACGATTCCCGCCAGGCTCTCCGCCAACATGCCTCGCACCTGCGCCTGCTCGTCGGCGGGGAACGAGTTGATGATGCGGTCGATGGTCGCCGGCGCGCTGTTGGTGTGCACCGTGGCGAACACCAGCACGCCGAAGCTCGCCAGCTGGAGCGCCAGCTTCATCGTCTCGTTGGTGCGAAGCTCGCCGATGAGGATGACGTTCGGGTCCTCGCGCCCCGCCGAGCGGATGGCCGTGGCGAAGCTGGACGCGTGCGGCCCCACCTCACGGTGCGTCACCTGCGCCCGCGCGGACTCATGCACGAACTCCACCGGGTCCTCGATGGTGAGGATGTGCGCGGGACGCGTCTGGTTGATGTGGTTCACCATCCCCGCGAGCGTCGTGGACTTGCCGCTGCCCGTGGGGCCCGTCACCAGCACCAACCCGCTGCGACGCTCGGCCAGCTTGCGCACGATTTCAGGCGTCTTGAGGTCGTCCAGCGTGAGGACCTTGCTGGGAATCGTGCGGAACACCGCGCCCAGGCCCGTCTGCTTGTAGAAGTAGTTCGCGCGGAAGCGGGCCTTCGTGCCGTAGCCGTAGGCGAAGTCGAGGTCCAGCTCCTCGACAATCTGCCGCTTCTGCTGCGGGTTGATGAGCTCGAACAGGAGCCCTTCGACTTCCTGGGGCGTGAGGGGCAACTCGTGCAGCGGCGTCAGCTCGCCACGGATGCGGCCCATGGGGGGATAGCCGGTGCTCAGGTGCAGGTCGCTGCCCTTCTGCTCCAGCAGCATGTCGAAGAGCGCGGAGATGCGCGGCGTGGTGCTCATCTCAGCCCCCCTTCCTTCCCATCAACGAGCCCATCTTGCTCAAGAGCCGGGCGCTGTCCTGCTGCGTCTCCGGCGCGGCCACGGACGTGCCCGGCCTCTTTCCCGTCACCACCGCCTCCAGCTCGTCCGGGTTGTCCACGAAGCCCTTGGCCACTTCCAACTTCACCTTCTGCGCGCGCACCAGGTCCGCCATCGAGTCCTCGAAGCGGATGATGCCCAGGCTCTTGCCGCGCTGCTGGAGCGAGGGAATCTGGTACGTCTTGTTGTCGCGGATGAGGTTGCCCAGCGCCACCGAGCCGGGGAGCACCTCCGCCGCCGCCACCATGCCCTTGCCGTCCGCGCTCGCCATCAGCCGCTGGCTGACGATGAGGCGCAGGCCGCTGGACAGCGACAGGCGCACCTGCTGCTGGTCCGCCGGCGGGAAGAGGTCGATGAGGCGGTCGATGGTCTTCGCCGCGCTCGGCGTGTTCATGGTGCTGATGAGCAGGTGGCCCGTCTCCGCGGCCGCCAGCGCCATGCGCACCGTCTCCGTGTCGCGCAGCTCGCCCACCACGATGACGTCCGGGTCCTCGCGCAAGCTGCCCTTGAGCGCGCTGGCGAACGTCTTCGTGTGCGCGCCCACTTCGCGCTGGCTGATGAGCGCCTTCTTGCGCGGGTGGACGAACTCCACCGGGTCCTCCACCGTGAGCACGTGGTGGGACGTCTCGCGGTTGATGAGGTCCACCAGCGCCGCCAGGGTGCTCGTCTTGCCGTGGCCGGACGGGCCCGTGACGACGATGAGCCCCTGATGATGGTGCGTCGCCTTGGCGATTTCGACGGGCAGCCCCAGCGACTCCAACGTGGGGATGTCGCGCGCAATCACCCGGAAGGTGCCCTTGAGGCCCGTGCGGTGCCGCGAGACGTTGACGCGAAAGCGCCCCATCTCCGGCGAGTCGAGCGAGAAATCACAGCTGCCGTCGCGCTCCAGCACCGGGCGCAGTCGCTCCGGCACCACCGGCATCAACATGCCCTCCACCCGCGCCGCATCCAGTGCGCCACCTTGGGGCACCAGCTCTCCGGCGAGGCGGAAGAGCACGGGGCGCTCGGCCACGACGTGCACGTCGCTGGCGCGGCTGCTGCGGCCCTGCTCCAGGACAATGGCCAGGTCCCTGGCTCCGCCCGTCAGGCGCGACGTCGCCAGCGAGCGCGCGGCCTCCTGGGTTCCCGAGGGGGCGTACCCGGCGCTCTGAGGCGCGGCGGTATTCCCGGATGCGGTGGGCGCGGAGGCATACCCGGGCCCACCGCTCTGAGGGGCGGCGGCTTGCGCCGCGACAGGCGCCGGCTGGGGTGTGGGGGGAACCGGAGCCGCCCGCGCCGCCACGGGTT
>NZ_JABUMQ010000289.1:0-14672 GCF_013336645.1 Myxococcus sp. CA039A
TCGTGGATGGGGGTTGGGTCATGGTGGGGATGGACATGGATTCGCAGCTCCCGGAGTCGTGGGAGGAGGCCCGTGCTCGCAGGGAGCGTGAGCGTGAACGGGAGACGGACCGCAACGAGCTGATGCAGCCGCACTTGCAGCGGCCCACGCGCATCGTCGCCATTGGCGGCGGCACGGGGCTTCCCATGGTGCTGCGCGGCCTGGCGAAGCGCTCGGCGCCCAAGCCGGGCGACCCGGGCGTGGACATCACCGCCGTGGTGGCGATGAGCGACGACGGGGGCAGCTCTGGCCGCCTGCGCAGGCTGCACGGCGCGCTGCCTCCGGGTGACATCCGAAATTGCCTGGTGGCGCTGGCCGGAGGGCGCAGCGCGCTGAAGGAAGTGTTCCAGTTCCGCTTCGGTGGGGCGCGCGGACTGGCCGGTCACGCGGTGGGCAACCTGCTCATCGCCGCGCTGGCGGAGCTCAAGGGCGACTTCATGGAGGCGGTGCGCATGTCCGGCGAGCTGCTGGGCGCGCGCGGCACGGTGCTGCCGTCCACGCTGGCCTCCGTGCAACTGGTGGCGCAGATGCATGACGACACGGAGGTCGTCGGCGAGCGCAACATCTGCCGGGCGCAGGGGAGGGTGCGCAAGGTGACGCTCAGCCCGCGCTCGCCGCCTCCGGTGGAGGGCCTGCTGGAGGCCATCTACACCGCGGACCTGGTGGCGATTGGCCCGGGCTCGCTGTACTCGAGCCTCTTGCCCAATCTGCTGGTGGACGGCGTGGCCCAGGCGCTGAAGGAGACGCGCGCGCTCAAGGTCATGGTGGCCAACCTGATGACGCAGCCGGGGGAGACGGACGGCATGTCGTGCCTGGACCACGTGCAGGCGGTGCGAGAGCACGTGGGCCCCGTGCTGGACGCGGTGCTGGTGAACGGCACGCTGCCGGCGCCGGACGCCATGCGGCGGTACGGGCGGCGGGGCTCGTTCCCCGTCGACGTGGACACTCGCGAGCTCATCGCCGCGGGGGTGGTGCCGGTGCGGGCCGACCTCCTCAAGGATGGGTCGAGGATCCGACACGACAGCCGCAAGGTCGCCGCCTGCCTGTTGAAGATGGCGCGCAGCGGCTTGTAGCCACGCCTTCCCATCACCACCTTGGGCGCCCGAACATGGAAGCAACCCTGAGCAACCCCGGGCCGCGCGTCGTCGAAGTCGACGACCGTGCGGCCTTCATGGCCCTGGAGTCGGAGTGGAACGCGCTGGTGGAGGCGACGTCCGGCGAGGTGTTCTACCGGCACGAGTTCCTGCGCATCTGGCTGGACAACTTCGCCCCCGGCGCGCGCCTGCGCGTGCTGACGCTGCGGGACGCGGACGGCCAGTTGAGCGCGGCGCTGCCGATGTGGGAGGAGCGCACCACGCTGTACGGCGTGCCCGTGCGTCAGCTCTCCGGCGCGGCCAATGCGCACTCGTGTCGCTTTGACCTGCTGGCCCGCGAGCCGGAGGTCGCCGCGGCCCTGTTCCTCTCGCACCTGCGACGGCGGGGCGGGTGGGACGTGCTGCGTTTGACGGACGTGCCGGATGGGGGCTCGGCGTGGCGACTGCACGCGGCGGCCCGCAGCGCGGACATGCCCGTGGGCGCGTGGGAGTCGCTCCAGTCTCCGTACATTCCGCTGCCCGCCACGCGGGAGAAGTACCAGGCGTCGCTCCAGGCGAAGTTCAAGGCGAACTGCCGGCGTCGGCGTCGCAAGCTGGAGGAGAAGGGCCGCGTCACCTTCGAGCGGGTGGAGGGCGGGCTCGATTTGGAGCGGACGCTGGAGGACGGCTTCCTGCTGGAGCAGAGCGGCTGGAAGGGCGAGCGCGGCACGGCCATGGCGCAGGACGCGGCGACGCGCGGCTTCTACACGGAGCTGGGGCGCGACGCGGCCTACCGCAAGAAGCTGGCGCTGTACTTCCTGCGGCTGGATGGCCGGCCGGTGGCCTTCCACTACGGCCTGGAAGACGGCGGGCGCTACTTCCTCTTGAAGCCTGGCTACGACGAGGCGCTGCGCGAGTGCAGCCCGGGCCAGCTCCTGATGGAGGAAGTGGTGGGGGCCTGCATCGACCGGGGCCTGCGCGAGTTCGATTTCCTGGGGCCGGACATGGTGTGGAAGCGCGACTGGACCGACCAGGTCCGGCGCCACACGTGGCTCTACATCTTCAACGACTCCGCCTTCGGCCGGGCGCTGTGCGCGGCCAAGTTCCGGTGGAGCCCGGCGGTGAAAGAGGTGGTGGCGAAATGGAAGCGATGACTCCCCCGGGCAAGATGTTCGTGCCGTCCCTGCCCACGCTGTGGCCTGGCATGTTGCTGTCCAAGCCCCGGCCCGGAGCACTGCCGCCGTTCTCGTCCCCCAACGTCCGCTACTTCTACTTCGCCCGCAACGCCGTGTGGCTCACGGTGAAGATGCTGGGGTTGGACAAGGGCGAAGTCCTGATGCCGTCGTACCACCATGGCGTGGAGGTGGAGGCGCTGGTGGACGCGGGCGCCACGCCGCGCTTCTACCGGGTGGGCAGCCGGTGGGACGTGGACCTGGAGGACGTGGCGCGGCGCATCGGTCCGAAGACGAAGGCGCTGTACCTGACGCACTACGCGGGCTTCCCGGGCCCGGTGGAAGAGATGCGCAAGCTGGCGGACCAGCACGGGCTGGTGCTGATTGAGGACTGCGCGCTGTCGCTCCTGTCGTCGGATGGCTCGGTGCCGCTCGGGACGACGGGGGACGTGGGCATCTACTGTCTCTACAAGACGCTGCCCGTGCCGAACGGTGGCGCGCTGGTGGTGAACGGGCCGCGCTCCTACAGCCTGCCGGAGCCTCCGTCGCCGCCGTCCGCGTCGACCTTCAGTCACACGGTGTCCGCGCTGCTGCAGAATCTGGAGCTGCGCGGCGGGGTGGCGGGGCGCACGCTGCGGGGCTTCGTCCGCACGCTGGGGCACGGCACGGTGAAGGCGGCGAGCATCGAGCGCGTGGCCACGGGTACGCAGCACTTCGACCGCAAGCATGTGGACCTGGGCATGAGCCCGCTGACGAAGCGGATCGCCCTGGCGCAGGATTTGGAGTCCATCGTCGAGAAACGGCGACGCAACTACTTCTACCTGCTGGGCCGGCTGCGGGACGTGGTGCCGCCGCTGTTCAACCAGTTGCCGCCCGGCGCGTGTCCACTCTTCTTCCCGATGGTGGTGCAGGAGAAGGCGGAGGTGCTCGCGCGGCTGAGGGCGAAGGGCATCGATGCCATCGACTTCTGGAAGCGCTTCCATCCGGCGTGCGACGCGGGGGCGTTCCCCGAGGTGGCGCAGTTGCGGCGCAGCATCGTGGAGATTCCGTGTCACCAGGACCTGTCGCCGGAGGTGATGGCGGACGTGGCGCTGGTGGTGCGCGACGCGGTGCGAGCGGAGAAGCGGTCGAAGAAGCGCGCGGGATGAGTGGGTCTGCGGGGATGGGAGGGGCGGTTCTCCCCTCCGAGGAGGCGGGACGGTGATTCGCGAGGACGAGCTGAGGCAGGGGCCGCGCGCCGCGCAGCGGCTGGACGTGAGCGCCGTGGGCAGTCTGTCCGCGCTGGCGGGAATGCGCGCGGAGTGGGATTCGCTGCTGGATTCGAGCCACGCGGGGCCCTTCAATTCATGGGAGTGGTTGTATCCGTGGTGCCGGCGCATCGAACCGGGGCGGAGGCCCTTGGTCCTGACGGCGCGAGACGCGGCGGGGACGCTGGTGGGGCTGTTGCCGCTGGGGTTGGAGACGCGTCGGGTGACGGGTGCGCGGGTGCGGCGCCTGGGCTTCCTGGGCGAGACGCACGTGGGCAGTGACTACCTGGACGTCGTGGCCCGGCGGGGCGCGGAGCGTGAGGTGGCGGGGGCCTTCGCGCGGATGCTGGTGGCGCTGCGCGAGGAGTGGGACGTGCTGGATTTGACGGACCTGCGCGAGGACTCCGTCACGGTGGACGTGCTGCGCGCGGCCTTCTCCGGACAGGACGTGCGGCTGTCGGAGCGGTACGTGTGTCCGTACGACGTGTTGGACCCGCGCGAGCCGTTCGACGCGTTCCTCAAGCGCACGGGTCGGCGTGACAACTACCTGCGGCGGCGCAAGTGGCTGGAGAAGCAGGACGGCTACCGCATCGAGCGCACCGAGGCGCCGGGTGAGCTGGCCGGGCCGATGACGGACTTCTTCCGGCTGCACTCGGCGCGGTGGGCGGAGGACGGTGGCTCGCAGGGCATCAAGGGCACGGGTGTGGAGTCGTTCCACCGGGACGCGACGCAATTGCTCGCGGAGCGGGGACGGCTGCGGCTGTACACGATGAAGGTGGGCGGCCGGGCCGTGGCTTCGGTGTACGGCATCGTGCACGGGGACCGCTTCGTGTACTTCCAGTCCGGGTATGACCCGGAGTTGCGCAACCGCAGCGTGGGCCTGGTGCTGGTGGGCGAGACGTTCAAGGACGCGATGGAGGCCGGGCTCACCGAGTACGACTTCCTGCGCGGCACCGAGACGTACAAGTCCGACTGGGTGTCGAAGCAGCGGCGCACGGTGTCCGTGCGCGTGCACAGCGGGACGCGCGCGGGGGCCTGGTTCACCCGGGCGGAGGAGCTGGCGCGCAAGGGGCGCAACGCGGCGAAGCAGGTGATGCCGGGCACGTGGGTGGAGAAGGTGCGCCGGTTCCGGCGTCGCCGTGCCGCGGTGGATTGAGGACGTCGCGGTGAGGCCAGGCGACCGGCATCGTGCGTAGGGCGAGGCCGGAGGCGGGCGTCCGATGCGAGCAGAAGAGGGCGGCGGCGTGAATGGCCGCGCGCCCTTTCGCTCGCGGCCTTTCGCTCAGGGCGTGCTGGTTGCGTCGGGCGGCATCGCGGCGACGTACGTGAAGCCCGACTCACTGGGGCTCTGCCAGGCCGCCTTGAAGTCCGCCCACGAGTAGACCTCCTCGCGGTTCTGATAGGGATTGTAGACGCGTACGTACGTCTGTCCCTGGGCGTTCTCGGTGATGTCGACCACGCTCACCCAGTGGGTGATGTCCTGGTCCGAGGTGCGCACCGACTCCAGCATTCCGTTGTCGGCGCCGTCGATGTTGACGAGGACCATCAATGCGCCGCCGTCGTCGAGGATGCGTTGCGCGGCCTCGGGCGTGGGGTTCTGCGCGTGGTTGTTGTTGTACGTGTTGGTGGCGCTGAAGTTGCCGTCCAGGTCCGTCATGGTCGGGTCGTTCTCGGAGCCCGCCTGCTGACCGACGATTCTCCAGCCCTCGCTGGCCAGGAAGGTCTCCAGGTGGGTGGAGTTCGTCAGCATCTCGCCGTTGCTCAGGATGCCTCGGTAATCGGAGCCGAGGTTGGCGAAGCGGGTGAGGCCGTCCACGAGCTCCATCCCCATGACGGAGAGGGCGGACAGCTCTCCGCACAGGTTGCCGTGGGTGTAGTCCTTGCCCTCGCCGTTGAGGATGGCGCCGATGTTCAGGTACTGGGCGATGGGGTCTTGTCCCGCGGAGTGGTTCGCGGCCCACTCGCCGACGCTGCCTTCGCCCCAGGGCCACCCGCGTGAGGTGCCGATGAGAGGCGTCTCCGCCGCCACGCCGGTTTCAGGCAGGGGCCCGAAGTAGAGGGACATCTCCTCCTCGACCAGCGTGGCCCAGTGCTCTTCGGCCGTCGCGCGCTGCTCTTCGGGCGACAGCTCGCTCCAGTCCTCCGTCAGGGGTGGAGGTGACAGGGACGGGTCGCGAATCCACGCGGGGGCCATGTCCTCGACGTGCTGGCTCCAGTTCTCGCGGATGCCGTTCAGGACGCTCGCCTGGGCCGTGGCGTCCAGATGGTGCCAGGCGCCGTGCATCCACGGTGGAGGGCCGCCTTGTTCGAGCCAGGCGGGGACAGGGAGCGAGGTGCCCGTGTCCGCCACCACCATGTTCGCGATCTCCGGTGGAAGGTTCGCTCGCGCCAGCGCGGCCTCGCGCTCCGGGCCTGGGGGCGCGGAGAGAATCGTGTTCACCGTGCTCCCCGGCACGGAGCCCGCGATGGAGTACTCGGGGTGCTGCTTCAGCCAGGTCTCCGACGCGGTCCATTCGCGCGTCGTGGGGTCGTAGATGTTGTTGCCCTGGCGGATGACGACGTGGCCCGTGGTGCCCTCGGCGCCGGGGCGGCTGTCCTTCAGGAAGAGGACCTCCGAGCGTGCGCGGATGACGGCGGGCGCCAGCGACAGGAAGTCCGCGATCGCGTCCAGGCAGTTCACCCGGCCGTCCTTCGCGTTCTCGCTCGCGAGCGAGGTGCCGGGTGCGGAGGTTCCATCGGTCGCGAGGTCCGGGCCTCGCGTCTGGGGTTGCGCGGTCTTGAACGAGTCGGGCTTCTTGGCGTCCAGGCTCGCGGCCTGGGCGGCGAGCCTCGTGAGTTCTTCCAACATGCGCCGGGCCGCTTCTTCCGCCGCACGCCGCGCGGCTTCCTCCGCGGCACGACGGGCCTGCTCCGCCGCGACATTCGCGACGGGCGATGCGTCCTTCGAGATACGAGTCGACATGTCTCCCCCTCTTCAGTCACGGTGCTGCACTGCGGTCACGATGTAACACTGTGACAGGGCGCGAATGCAACGGCTCAGCCAGTAACAGCGGGAGGGGGTGCGCTCTACGGCTCAGGAAGTGGCGCGACCGCCGATCACCGGAAAGCGCTCATAGGCGCGTAGCAGCGCGTCGAGATGCGAGGGGTTGTCGAGATTGAGCGGCTCGTCGGTGAGCTGCACAACCCAGCCGCCCGTCGCGGTGGGCCGCGCCCGTGAAAGCAGCTCCGCGTCACGGGAAGGGTCCGGGAATCCGATGGTGCGTGCGGCAGCCGCCGACCAATAGTTCAGCCAACCCAGGCGATGGGGAATCTCAGGCGAGCCCATGGCACCCGGGGACGCGATCACCGGCAGGCCGCGGGGAGGCGGGTCCAGGTCGTCTGCTCGATTCCTTGTCTGGCGCGCGATGTCCAGGCTTGCCCTGAATGGTGTGACATGTCCCCAATGCGCGCGTGCGCTTTCCGCCACCGCCGCTAGCACATTCGCGGCCGACACAATCCCTGCTGTGTCTGGGGGCAGATCCGCACGGACCTCGAATTGTGCGTGCCCCCCTGGAGAGAGGCCCGCGGGTATCTCCATCCCCGAAATCATCACAGGGGAACTTTCGTCACCGTTGCACAGGAGCGGGAACCCCCCGTCTTTTGCCTCTTCCTTGAGCCATGCGTCGCGTTGCGGCAATGCGATGGGGCACCCGTCTTCCGAGACCTTCCAATCCAGGCGCAAACCAGGGAATGCACGCTCCATCCCCTGAACCACGGTCACAGGACGGTTGTCGTCACCCATGAGCGCAGGTGCATAGACGATGAGGGTCATTTCTCGCTTGGCTGTCATCTCAGCACCAGTCCATGACGACGATAAAGCCCTTGAGGTCCGGGGCCGCTTCTTCTAACGCTTCCTGATGTGCTTCGCTGCGCACACCCACCCGGAAGTCAAACCGGCAGGCCAGCGCGAGGCCACGCTCAAGCCGCATCTCCGCCACCTGATCCTTGATCACCCGACCTTGGAGAAAGGCGCTGTACGTGTCGAAGTTGTCGGTCTTGACCTCCCAGAGCGTGCGCCTGGCCAATTGCAGGGCGTCGAAATTCTTGCCGTTCACGAACACATCCCATCCGGGGAAGCTGTTGTTCGGAACCTTGTCAGCGCATTGGTTGTGCGGGTCATTGCCGCCACGGTGATTCACCCGTCGAGGCTCACACCTGCGGCTGCGCTCTCCCTCTGGGAGATCAGGCGGTAGGGGCGGTAGCCAGTCCTGCGCCGCTGGCTCCGGTTCAAGCCGTGGTTTCGCCTGGGGCTCCTGTAGCGCGTGCTCCGTGTCGGCCAGGGGCTTCGTCTCAGGAGCGTGGCCCGTTTCATCGGGATAGGGGTGTCGTAGCTCATACGCATCCAACACCCCCTTGATGGCGACGGCGACGACCACCGCGCCCGTGATGATCACCGCTCCAACCAGAATCTCAGGTGCGGCCAGGATGCAGACGCCCACGCCCATGACGACCGCACCAGCGGAGGCGACAGCGCATCTTCCCGTCGGATCCCTGAACCGGATCCGTTCATGGTCGAGAGAATCAAAGCACCGGTCCACCACCATGGGCCAGGGGAGGTCAGCCTCCTGGACGACGCACCTGCCTTCATCGCTCCATGGAAGCGTCGCCGCTCGCCGGAGGTTCGCGAGCCTTGGGCTCCGAGCGGAAGTCGCCTCTGGGATGGGGGGGCGGTAGCGCAGGCTGTGAGAACGAGCAGGAGCGCGCTGCATGTGCGGGAACGCATCGCCACGTCCTTTTCAATCAAGTCAGGGCCCCACGGGGCAAAGCTTGCCTGCTCTGGTGTGAACACCCCACCGGAATCAGAACAAGCGCTTCTCTTCCAGGGGCTCGCGGAACAGGATGCAGGAGGATGTCTGTCCCCGTCTTTCGTCGGCCCCGTTGTCAGCGCTGCAACCTCCCGCAGCACCTGTGCCTGTGCGCAGAGATTCCCCAGGTTGCGACGCGCACCCGCATCGTCCTGCTCCAGCACATCGTGGAGACATGGAAGAAGAGCAACACCGGACGGGTGGCCGCGCTCGCGCTGTCGAACGCGAAGCTGCTCACCTACGGCGCGCCGGATGAGTCCTTCGACACGTCGGTCCTCTCCGAGCCGGGCACCTGGATGCTCTTCCCAGACGGTCCCTCCGCACCGCCGGATGCCCCCGCGCCCCGACAGCTCGTGGTGCTGGACGGGAGCTGGTCCCAGGCTCGGCGGATGTCTCAACGCATCCCCGTTCTCCGGACACTTCCGAGACTCGTCCTCCCACCGCCCGAGTCCGGAATGCTCATGCTCCGCGAGCCCACGCATCCGTCCGGGATGTCCACCCTCGACGCGATAGCCCGCGCGGTGGCGATGCTGGAAGGACCCGAGGCCGCGGCGGCGCTGGAGCGACTGGCCGCGCTGCGAGTTCAGCGCATCGCCGAGTGCGGCACGCTCAACTGACTCCGTCGCACAGGGCCCGCCCACTCACGGACCCATCTCGACAACTGTGTGGACCACACGGGCTTCCAGAGTGGAAGCCCGGACCCATCACGGAACCGCAGCCACCTCGGAGCGCAGCTGGGCAATCGCGGGCAGGAGCTGCGGAGGCTGCATGTTGCGCGGCACCTCGACGGAGAACCGCTCGAAGTGCTCCAGCGCCTTGAGCTTGTCGTCGCGGCGCAGCGCGAGGCTGCCCAGGAAGATGAGCGCCTCCTGCGCGTCGGGCCACGTGTTGACCAGCTCGGTCAGCTCCGCCTCGGCGCCCTCCATGTCCCCTCGAGTGGCGCGCAGCACGCCCCGGTGCACGCGCAGCTCGACATGGAACGGGTCCACCGCCAGGCCCTTGGCCGTCACCGTCGCGGCCTCGTCGAACTGCTGACGACGGATCAACTCGTGGCTGAGCATGGAAGCGGAGTCCAGGTCGAACGGATTGGCCTCCAGCCGCGCGCGCGCCTCCTCCATCTCCGCGCCTTCCGGCTGCTGCGCGCCCATGCCGCCCTGCTGCGGCGCCTGACCCTGCCCGGGGGCGCCCGGAGGCATGCGGCCGGTGGCCTCCTGCCCGTCGGTGCGCGCCTGCTGCTCGGAGACGAGCAGGTAGCCCAGTCCTCCGAAGAACAGGACGATGCCAGCGCCCCACAGCGCGCCAGACAACTGCGGATTGCGCGCCGACCAGCCAGTGGGCGCGGGCGCCTGCTGCGTCCGGGCGCGCGGCTCCCCACTGGACGCCTTGCGCTTGAGGTGCTCGTCCTTGGCGCGAAAGGCCGCGGCGGCCTCGTGCTCCAGGCGGGACTTCTCCGCGGCGTACTGCTCGGCGGCCAGGTTGTGCTTGTCCGCCTCCAGGGTGCGCAGCTGGTCGATGAGCGACTGCGCGCGCTGGCCCAGGTCGTCGAGCACACCGTCCTTGGGCTCGGGCGTGGTGAGCGCGCCCTTGCGACGCATGAAGAGCAGCCACGCGGCGGCGGCGATGAAGGCCACGGCGAGGACGATGATACCGGGCAACCAGTTGGTCGGCTGTTGCTGCATGGCTTAGCGCTCCAGCTCCCGGCGCACGGCCTGGAGGTAGGGGTCGGCGTCATCCGCCGCGGAAGGGGTGCCCGGAGTGGGGGCGGAAGGAGTGCCCGGCGTGGCCGCCGTGGCCTGCGGGGGCGGTCCTTGCTGGACCTGTCGCCAGATGACGAACCCGCCCACCATGAGGAGCGCGACGGGGCCCAGCCAGACGAACCAGTTGAAGCCCTCCGCCTTGGGCTCCAGCAGCACCCACTCTCCGTAACGCGACACGAAGAAGTCGACGACTTCCTGGTCGTTCTTCCCCTCGGAGACCAGCTCGCGGACCATGTCGAGCTGCGCGCGCGCCATGGAGGACGGGCTGTCGGAGATGGAGAGGCCCTGGCACACCGCGCAGCGCAACGTCTTGCCGAGCTGCTGGACGCGGACCTCGAGTTCGGGCGCGAGAGGCTCGCTCGCCGCCTGCTGGGGCGCGAACTGGCCGGTGATGAGGCCGAATGCAAGGGTCAGGGAAAGCAGGGCGGCGGTCATCGGAACTCCCGGGAGCCGTCTCTACCTAGCTCTACCGGGCCCGTGTTGGACAGTGAAACCTGAGCGCCGGACGCCCGCCCCGCCGCCCGGGCTGTAGGTGGGCATCCGTCACGGTGTCAGCGCAGGGGCTCGAAGGAAGGTCCGAGCACGGGGTCCACGGTGAGCACGTACGTGTCCCGGGCCGGATAGAGCTCGAGCGGCAGGGCCACCGGATGACGGGGCGTTATCGGGCCTCCATTCTTCGTGGAGGAGGTCACCATCCGCCCATCCACCAGCAGGATGGCCCAGAACAACTCGCCCTTGCTCAGGTCCTCCGGATGGTGCCGGGCGATGGCCGCGCGAGGTACCGCGGGGAGCTCCGCCAAGGCCTTCACCCGAGGGGGCGACTCCAGCCTCCCATCCGCCCGGTAGCGCACCTGCGCGAGCATGGCCCGGCGTGGGTGCTTCAGTGACGCTGCGAGCACCGCGACGTTCAGCCTGCCCGCCGGGTCCATCCACAGCCCGGGCTCCGAGCTGGGAAGCGCTCTGAGCCCAGGCAGGCGGGTGCTGGCGACGCGGGTGAGCCCACCTCCGGCGCGGCTGCGCACGTGGTGCAGGTCCAGTCCTTCGGCCGTGTCCTCGACGAGCACCACGCTGATGGCGTCTCCCAGGGAGTCGGGCTGGATGGTGGCGCGCGAGGCGATGGGTTTTCCTGGCAGCCGCACGCGCCCCACCTCGCGGCCGGGGGTGACCTCCGTCGAATCGAGGGTGGACTGGAAGCGGAGGAGCCGAAGCTCCCTCCCGCCCGCGGCGATGAAGGGAATGAACAGCTCACCAGCGGCTGTCTGGAGGGGCGGACGCACCAGGGACTCGGGGGGCGCCTCCAGGTCCATGCGAAACGGATGCTCGGTGGTTGCGGGCTCCGCCAGGGCCATCACCGAGGCGCCCTTGCGCCAGACCACCCAGTCGACACACGGCGCGCCCTGTGTGTTGTTGGTCCACGGCGCCAGGGCGTCGCTGGAGCCGGGCTCGACAGGGCCGAGGATGGTCGCGGGACGCCACCGCACGCCCCACTCGCTGTCATCCGTCGCGTCCGCATAGACGCCCGTGACGAGCATCGGCCGGCCCTCAATCTCCTGGATCCACGTGGCGAAGACGCTGCT
The DNA here is from genome assembly GCF_013336645.1 of Myxococcus sp. CA039A. NCBI lineage: Bacteria > Pseudomonadati > Myxococcota > Myxococcia > Myxococcales > Myxococcaceae > Myxococcus > Myxococcus sp. CA039A. Next base: position 11,710 of record NZ_JABUMQ010000289.1, read on the forward strand.
GCGATACCTGGCCGCCACGTCGAAGCCCAGGGACGCGGGACCCGAAGTCGACGCGACGATGTCGAACTCGACGGGCGCCGACTCCACCGAGAGCGCCGGCTGCTCCAGTCGCGCCTCCAGGCGATAGCGTCCGGGACGGGTGACGGGAAGCCACTCGTGCAGCTCCAGCACGGACTCGAGCGCCTGGCCCACGCCGAGCCTCACGCGCGGGGCGGCGTCGGGAGAGACGGCGTTGTCTGGATTTCGCAGGGTGACCTCGCGCCCGTTGGCGCTGCGACCCTGGGGATACTCGGGGCCCGTCAGCGTGTACGTGAGCGTGGCATCCGAGTTCCGGAAGGGGTCCGCCAGCTCCACGGGAGATGGGCCGTTGTTGCGCACGGTGAGGCGCAGGCTGCGGTCCTCGATGGCGGTGAAGCGCTCCTTGGGCATGTTGAACTGGATGCGCACGGAGGGACCTCCAGGCTGCGTGGAAGGACTCTTGGTGGGGCGGGGCGGCGCGCTCGCGAGCGTCAGCGAGACGAGGAGCGTGTGGCAGGACAGGAGAATCGGGCTCATGGCCGGGCGTTCCGACTTCCGATGCTGCTCAGCGCCTGTTTGTTCCAGCCCCGGAGTCGTAGCAGGCACATGCCACAGAACCTTCGCTCCACGGAGAAGTCGTAACCCATCAAACAGTCGCTCCCGTCCTGGTCATGCTGTTCGGTCATCGCGCCGGTGGGCACCCGGTGGACCGGGAAGGGGGCATGGGGAAGGAAGAGCTGATGGCCCACCTCGTGGGCGATGGTCTGCACGAGCGAGTTGGCGCCGCCGTTGTAGTTCCTCGCGGTTCCGCACTGCACGACGGCGCAGCGCGCGCGGTCCTGCGAGGGAAACTCCTGGGAGAATCCATTGACGAGACTGCCCCCAGGTTCTGTTTCGAGATTGTAGAGGCCGTTGAATTGCAGGAGCACGATGCCGGGAGTGCCACCGGTGGGCTCGTCGAAAGCCGTGACGAGGATGCTCTTGGCCCAGTCCTTACAGAGACGATGGTACGCGTGTTCCTTGTTGTCCGTGCTCGCGATCTTGCCGGGAACGAGCCAGCGAGAAGCGGTGGCTCGCCCACCTCCGCGCAGCCGCTTCACTTCGTCGAGAAAGTTCGGGTAGGTGCGAAAAGTGAGGGCATGCGGGCCCGCGGCGTATTGGTCCACGAGGGGGTCGATGGCGGCGCGGACCTCCGGGGACAGGGCCGCGACAGCTCGGGCGATGCGTTTGTTGTAGGTGTCCGCGTCCATGATGGTGACGCCACCGCTGCGGTCTTCCAGTCGTAAAAAAGCGCGAGCGAAGCGTTGCTGGACGTCGGCGATGCAGACGCCGGAGACGCTCGGGTGCTTGCGCAGCACGCGCGAGATGTGGACCTCGCGCCAGGACTCGAAGATGCCGGTGCGGGCCTGGATGGCGGCGGGGAGCGGAGCCTCGTCCTCGACGTCCAGCACGACGCCGCCGTCCTTCCGCTTGTCGTAGGCAAGCTGCACCGTCACGCGCCAGGCGTCACCCGCGATGCGTGAGGGCTGGAACACCACACCCGTTCGCCCCGCGAAGGCGCCGCGGGTCCACGGCAGGCTGTACGCCGCCCACTTGCGCTTCGAACACGGCACGACGCGGAAGGGGAACGCTCCGTCCCGGGGCTCGGCCTGCGGGGTGTAACCGGTCTGCCGAGGGAAGACCGTCGCGGAGGGCTGGCCGCGCTTGCCGCCCACGTCGCGGTGCGCGTTGTCTCCCTTGGGGCGTGAGGTCTGGCATTGCCGCGCCAGCGCGTGCTCCAGATAGGCGCGTGCGAGGGGCGAGTGCGGGGTGAGGTCCTCGGACTCGTCTTCCCAATCCCAGAGGAAGCGCACCCTGCCGAGCGCGCGGGGAGCGTCGACGCGACGGTTCCGTGAGTCCTTGAGCCACGCGCGGGCGAAGATGGGGACATCCGGCCCCATGCCCCACGCGCGGCGGTATTGCCGGAAGTCGGTGTCGTCGCCCATCTCCTCGATGCGTGTCTTGAAGAGGTTGCTGACGAGTCGAATCTCCGCCCGCTCTCCGTCGGATGGAAGCCGTCCGAGGGTGGTCGCCACGTCGCGGTCCCTCTGTCGCGTGAGCACGCGGGAGTCACCCAGCTCCAGCTCAATCCCATCCACCAGGACATGGAAGTACGTCCAGGCGACGGGGCACTCCGCGAGGCCCGCGCCCTGGAGCGTCAGCTTGAGCTTGTAGGGCGAGTGCTCCACGGTGACGACGCCATCGGGAAAGGTCTCGCACGCGGTGACGGTGCCGTCCCAAGGCAGGCGGTGCTCGCCGCCCGTGAGCTCCTCGGCGGTCAGGTCCCGGGTCCACAGGGGCTTCTTCGCGTGGCGGGTGAACAGCTCCAGGCGACCGACGCGCACGAGGTGGGCGTCATTGGAGAGCCGATAGGTCAGCTCCGCGGGCTCCACTTCGGGCACGAAGTGGAAGTCATCTTCGGGAGCCTCGGTGGTGCGTGTGCGGAGTCCCGGGCGATGGAAGCGGGAGGTCGCGCCGCCGGGGATGGAGAGCCGGAAGTCCGTGACGCCGAAGCTGGCGAGACGAAGCCGGTTGCGATTGCGTCCACTGGGGGGAGTGAGCGCGACATGGGCCGAGAGAGCGAGGCGTGCCATGGCGGGGGCTCACGTGTCGTGACGGCGAATCAGCTCGCGTTGCACGTCCGCGAGCTGACCTGTTTCCGCGAGTCCATGGTGGCGCTGGAAGGCGCGCACCGCGGCGCGAGTGCGGGGCCCGGGAGCGCCGCGCTCGCCTTCGATGAGGAAGCCCAGGTTGTGCAGTCGTTCCTGGGCGGCCGTCATCGCGTCGGCGTCGAAGGTCGCGGGGGATTCGAGGTGCAGCGCCCAGCTCAGCAGGTCGGGTGAGGGCTCCACCGAGGCGTGCGTGTCCATGAAGTCGCTGGCGACGATGGACGGGGGATATCGGGG